>DMKG01000165.1:12086-12765 GCA_003454415.1 Alphaproteobacteria bacterium | reverse complement strand
GGCTTCGTCTGCGCCGGGTGATGCGTCCATCTTAAGGCTAACGAAGGCGGAAGTTCGAGACCGGCAATCATTGCTGCTTCCGTAGCGATTCGCTTTCCCATCCGGCGCCTGACCGGCAGCACCTCCCGGCGCATCCTCATCGTGATTCAGGACAGCGGCATTGAAGGAATATTTATCCAGAGACGCAGGCAACGGCATATAAAATTTATATTGACGGCTTTAGAAGTGAAAAGGACCAAGCCAGTCGGAGAGAACAAGATGCCCTATAATTCACTTAAAGAATTACCAGCATCTGTAAAAGATCATCTGCCTAAACATGCGCAGGAAATCTACCTGAAGTCTTATAACAGCGCCTGGGACCAGTATAAAGACAAAAAAGACAGGAAAGGCGATTCCTCCCGCGAAGAAACCGCCCATAAAGTGGCCTGGGCTGCTGTGAAGCAGGATTATGAAAAAGGCGATGACGGGGACTGGCGCAAAAAGACCAGCTAAGGAGGAATTGAAATGGCGCAGCCTTCACAGCACCAAGAGCATCAGCCCGGCGATGAGCATGAAATGCATCCTCATCCCCAATCCTTTATGAAAAACTATAAAGCCGCCGGAAAGCTCAATGGAAAAACAGCCTTGATCAGCGGCGGCGACAGCGGAATCGGACGGGCGGTCTCCATCGGCTATGAAG
>DMKG01000165.1:5929-11815 GCA_003454415.1 Alphaproteobacteria bacterium | reverse complement strand
CGGTCTCCATCGGCTATGCGATGGAAGGTGCGGATGTCGCTTTCATCTATCTGGATGAGGATAAGGATGCGAAGATCACCCAAGACCATATCGAGAAAGCGGGCGGCAAGGCGCTGCTCATCAAAGGAGACATCGGGCGGAAATCATTTTGCGACGACGCCGTAAAGCAGGTGATTGATCGCTTCGGAAAGCTGGACATTCTGGTCAACAATGCTGCGGAGCAGCATGTGGAAGAAAACTTTGAAGATATCGCCGAAGCGCAGATCCGCCGCACCTTCGATACCAATATTTTCGGCATGATGTTCTTAACGCAGGCGGCGCTGCCGCAGATCAAGAAAAATGCCGGCTGCATCATCAACACCGCCTCGATAGTAGCCTATCGTGGACATGACCAGCTGATGGATTATGCGACCACCAAAGGCGCAGTGCTTGGCTTTACCCGCTCACTGGCGAATAACCTGGCCAAAACAGCCGTACGTGTCAACGCTGTGGCTCCTGGCCCAATCTGGACGCCACTGATTCCCGCTTCTTTCCGCGCAGAGGATGTAAAGAAATTCGGAGAAAGCTCACCCATGGGCAGGCCTGGCCAGCCGGATGAAGTGGCGCCCGCTTATATTTTTCTCGCCTCCCAGGACGCCAGCTACATCACCGGCCAAACCATCCACCCGAATGGTGGCGCTATCGTAGGAGGCTAGTCATTCCGCCGCACGCTTACTGGAATGGTCATATACGGCTTTCACTGGTTTCGTTTCCGGTGCGGCTTCATGCGGCCATCACCACGACGGAAAAGGCGCCGTTGCACCAGTATGACCGCAACAGCGGCGAACGTATTCGCTACAAGAAAGTGACGGAAAGCGGAGGAGAGACGGAACCGGAGGATATCATTAAAGGTTATGAATATGAAAAGGGGCAGTTCGTACCCATTGAAGATGAAGATCTGGAAAAGCTTATGCTGGAAAGCAAGCATACGATTGAACTGGTGCAGTTTTGTGAAAAAGATGAGATTGACCCCATTTATTTTGAACGATCATATTATGTAGCTCCCGATGGAGAAATCGCCGAGGAAGCCTATCTTACGCTGCGGGAAGCGTTGAAGAAATCCGGTAAAACCGCCATCGGCCAGATTGTTCTTAATAAAAAAGAACGCCTTGTGAGTCTTCGCCCATGCGGTAGAGGCCTTATTCTCGATACGCTGCGTTATGCGTATGAGGTGCGGGAAGCCGGGAGTTATTTTGAAAGTTTGCCACAAAAAGCCAGCATCAACAAAGAACAGCTGGAATTAGCCGAAGCATTGATTGAAAAGAAAACCCAAGCTTTTGATCCGGCCAAATTTAAAGATCATTACCAACAAGGATTGCTTGAGATCATCAAGGCCAAATTAAAAGGTAAAAAAGTAAAAACATCCCATAAGAAACCGGCTGAGAGCACAGTGGTGAATATTGTGGATGCGCTGAAAGCCAGTTTAAAGGAAGCGGAAAAAAAGAAAAAACCGTCAAATTCCAAATCGGAGAAGGCGGCGTGATCAATGGCCTATTCTATCGCAACCTATAATAAAAAACGGAATTTTACGCTTACGCCTGAACCTAAAGGAGAGACAAAAACCTCCCAGGCCAGTCTTTCCTTTGTGGTCCAGAAACATGCCGCCTCCAGACTGCATTATGATTTCCGGCTGGAATGGGAGGGCGTGTTGAAAAGCTGGGCGATTCCCAAAGGCCCTTCCTTAAAACCCAACGAAAAGCGTCTTGCAGTGCGCACGGAAGATCATCCGCTGAGTTACGCTGAATTTGAAGGGGTTATCCCAGAGCATCAATACGGCGCGGGTAGTGTGATTATCTGGGATCAAGGTCTATGGGCGCCCGCAGAAAAAAACGTTACGCAAAGCCTTGAAAAAGGCAAGCTGTCCTTTACGCTTAAAGGCGAACGGCTCAGCGGCCAATGGACGTTGGCGCGAATGGGCGGAAAGCAAAATGAAGGCAAGGAAAACTGGCTGCTAATTAAACAGGATGATGAAGCAGCGAAAGATGACCCTGACTTCCTTAAAAAAAATAACACCAGCGTTAACAGTGGACATACAGTAAACGAAATCTGCGCTGCGAATAAGAAAAGCGCGCCCGCGATAAGATCACTTTATAAGACATATCATAAAGTGCAGCTTGCCACTCTGGTAGATGAACCGCCTCATGGTAAAAAATGGCTGCACGAAGTCAAATATGACGGCTATCGCATTCTGGCGTTCGTACACCGAAATGAGGTCAGAATTTTCACACGTAATCATCATGACTGGACAGAGAAATTCCCGGTCATTGCCTCCACCCTGAAAGACATGAATTTGCATGAAGCAATTTTAGACGGGGAAGCCGTCATGCTGAATGCAGAGGGCTTGAGCGATTTTAAATTACTGCAAAATGCTTTAGGCGTTCCGGATGCGCCCATGCGGGCCTATTTTTTCGACATGTTGTTTTATCAGGGAAAGGATTTGAGAAAGCTTCCCTTGAAAAAGCGCCGCGAGACATTGGAAAAACTGCTTGTTTCCAAAGAAAATGACACGATCCTTTTAAGCGATGTGTTTGAGACGGATGCGAAGAGGGTTGTCAACCAAGCCTGCAAAATGGGGCTGGAAGGCATCATCTCGAAAGATGGGACTGCGCCATACCAGCCGGGTCGCAGTAAAGGCTGGCTGAAAAGCAAATGCGTTAAACGGCAGGAATTTATTATTTGCGGCTTTATCGAAGCTTCAGATCGCGCCAAGGCGGTCGGCGCGCTTCATCTCGGCTACTATAAAGGCGACAAGCTGCATTACGCGGGTAAAGTCGGCACGGGTTTTGATCATAAAAGCGCAGCCATGCTCTATCGAAAACTCATGCCCTTACAGCGTAAAACACCGCCTTTTTCTGATAAACAAGCCGGCCATTTCAAGGGCACGATCTGGCTCACGCCGGAACTGTTATGCGAGGTGAAGTTTTCAGCCTGGACATCTGCCGGAAAAGTGCGACACGCCTCATATCAGGGGTTGCGCGGCGATAAGAGTCCGGAAGACATCCATAAAGAAGAGCCGAAAATGGTGAAGAATTCCAGCAAACAGAAAACGGATTCCAGCGTGTTGAAAGTAGATGACACGGCAATTTCCCATCCTGACCGTATTATTTTTCCTGAAGCGGAACTGACCAAAGGCGGGTTGGCCGAATTTTATCAGGATATGGCGGAATTTATGATGTCACACTTAAAAGACCGGCTGATCAGCATCGTGCGCTGCCCCGGTGGTATTTCCAAGCAGTGCTTTTTCCAACGAAGGAAAGGCGAAGGCATGCCTGCACACATCTACGCCACTGATGTCAGGCACAAGAACAAATCCAACCAGTATATGTACATCAAAGATTCCAGAGGCTTGATAGAACTGGTGCAAATGGGGGCAGTCGAGATCCATGCGTGGGGATCAAGGCGTGATAAAGTCGACCGGCCTGACCGTATCGTGTTTGATCTTGACCCGGCTGAAGGCGTGCCATTTGAGGCGGTTAAGCTTGCCGCGCTGGATATCAAGCGCCGGCTGGAAAAGCTGGAACTGATCAGCTTTGTGAAAACCACCGGCGGCAAAGGACTGCATGTGACCGCCCCCATCAGGCGCACGCGAAGCTGGGATGAGGTAAAACAATTCGCGCATGATCTGGCCGGCCGCATGGTAAAAGATGCGCCGGACGCCTACACCACGAATATGTCCAAGAAACAGCGCAAAGGCAAAATTTTCATTGATTACTTACGCAATGATCACGCCTCTACCTCCGTGGCAGATTATTGCGTTCGCGCCCGGCCTGGCGCGCCGGTCGCCACCCCCCTGGAATGGAAAGAACTGGATTCATTAGAAACCGCCAGCCGGTTTACCGTGCGGGACATTGGAAAGCGCAAAAAGCAAGCCAGGGCATTGCTTCAGAGTTTCGTGGGTACCCGTCAGTCATTATCAAAAGCCGTCATAAACTGAATCTGCCCAGGTATTTTAGGAAGTTTGCCTGCTTATAAACACGCGGCGAGACGAACGGCGTCTGTCATTCTCTTTGAACGGAAGATTGATGGAGCAGGGATATACTCTTCTTCTTATTTTTCATCCGGCAGCCTATTAATTACCAGCGCGTCTGAATGTTATGGTGCTGGAGAAAGCTTCAGCAGCCTGCCTTTTTCCCCATCGGTCAGCACATATAAAGCACCATCCGCGCCTTGCATGACATCACGAATCCGCCAGCCTTTATCGATTAGCAGCTTTTCTTCATGCGCCACCTGATTATTCTGAATCACCAACCGCGCCACATGCTTCTTTGCAAGGGCGCCCACGAACAGGCTGCCTTTCCATTCGGGAAAAGCGCTGCCGGTGTAGAATTCCATACCCGAAGGGGCGATGGAAGGCGTCCAATGATGGATTGGCTCCTCAAATCCACGACCCGCATGATCATCCTCGATTGGGGCCATCCAATAATGAATCCCGTAGCTGGCTTCCGGCCAGCCGTAGTTTTTTCCACCTTCAGGAATATTGATTTCATCGCCGCCTTTGGGGCCGTGTTCATGAATCCAGAGTTTCCCTGTTTCAGGATGCACTGCTGCGCCTTGAATATTGCGATGTCCGTATGACCAGATTTCCGGCAAGGCATCGGGCGTATCAAAAAATGGATTATCCTTTGGCGCCGCTCCTTCTGTTGTAATCCGCACGATCTTGCCCAAATGATTGTCCAGTTTTTGCGCTTGATCCCGATAATCAAAACGCTCGCCAAGCCCGATAAACAGGTTGCCATCCGGCGCAACCACCAGCCTCGAACCAAAATGATTCTTGCCTTTTACCTTTGGCTGCTGGCGGAAAATAACCGAGACATCTTTCAGCCCCAAATCCGTCAGAACAGCCCTGGCGACTGCAGTGCCCGCTTTGTCGCCTTCCGCTTCGGCATAGGAGAAAAATATAGTCCGGTTATTGGTAAAATCGGGATGCAATATAATATCCAGCAAGCCGCCCTGCCCGTCACGGTAAACTTCCGGCGCCCCGGTCAAGGGAGCGGATAATGATCCATCACGTAACACATAGCGCAACCGTCCAACGCGCTCCGACACTAAAAACCGGCCATCCGGCAACTGTACAACCGCCCAGGGACGATCCAGATTTTCGGCCACCACCTCTATCTTCAGAGCTGTTTTGCCTACTGGCGGCGCCGGTGTTACTTCCGGCGATAATAATTGCTGAGCCAGCGCATAGCCGGCGGCCATGACTGCTCCCGGCAGGATAAGTAAAAAGGCCAGCTTCCGTAACGCGTCTTTCACGTTCAGGCCGTGATATCAGCAGCAGGGCTGAATTGGTGAACATGCACATCACTGGCGTCAAACTCTTTCAGGATTTTTTGCGCCTTTTCTTCTTTTTCGCGCGTGGGCGTCTTTACCCACAATAATAATCCGCCGCTCTTAATCTGCCGCTCAAAAAAATCTGAATATTCATCCCCCAGCACTTTCGCCAGCAACCCTCCAACTGCGCCGCCACCTAATCCGCCAATGGCGGCGGTGGTGACCATGGCTGGTATTGCCGTGCCGCCAGTCGCCAGTAAAGCGGCCACTACGCCTACATAAGCGCCGCCGCCAATCAGAGCGCCCTTGGCTATTCCTATTTCTTCATGTTTGGGTTTCGGACTGCGTGGCGCAGTCGGATCATCCTCAAGAGCTTCGGGCGCTATGTGTTTAGCGCCATAGCGCTTTTGAACCGCTTCCTCACTGCCAAGCACACTGATTTCACGGCGGTCAAATCCTGACACTTCCAATTCATTGATTGCATTCTGCATTTGGTCGTGGTCGTGAAATAACCCAACCACTTCACGTACAGGCTGTGTCACGGGTTGTGTTTTCTCTTGCATCTTGTCCTCCTAA
>DMKG01000165.1:0-5680 GCA_003454415.1 Alphaproteobacteria bacterium | reverse complement strand
ACGTCATGACGCAGAATTAGGCGGAAGCTTTGGAGATTTCCTCCGCCGTTTCACCTACCAGCGCATCATACTGTCCTTTACGGGATATATCACCCAGAGAGACGACGCCACGCAGACGTTTTTCTTGGCTGTTATTCAGCACTACCAGACGGTAAACTCGCTGCTCACGCATATTCCTAGCCGCCTCTTCCACGCTGTCTTCTTCAAAACAGTAAAGCACCCTGTCGGTCAGCATGTCACCCGCAGTCGTGTTTTTAAGGTCCTTGCCTTTGGCGACAGCTCTAAGCACGATATCCCTGTCGGTAACCACGCCATCCAGCTTGTCGCCATCACCTACCGGCAGAAAACCACAATCAAGCTCTTCCATTTTCTGAGCCGTTTCCTGCAGAGAGGTTTCTTTCGAAATATAAGCAGGACGGGAAGACATGATGTCTTTTACTTGCATTTTGGAATCTCCTTGCAGTCAGGTTTATTTACCGCAGCCCTCTTCAGGCTGGAGGGCGAATTCAAAGCAAGCATAGGAAGCGATCATTGATCTATACGTCTTGAAGCTTTTGGCATAAGTTTCCCATCAAGATCGAAAATGTGAGGGAATGCACACATTACGGAAGGGCTATTTATGCCTCACGCTGTGAGCCCGTGAAATTCCGGTTTTGATCAGAAACGCCAATGCTGAATTACAAATTCCAGAACCTGAAAGGACGGCGCAAACTGGAATATGCAATGGCTGAACCGAGGTTATCGCCAATTGCAAATAACTGGAAAATGGTGCGGACGAAGGGACTCGAACCCCCACGGCTTGCGCCACCAGAACCTAAATCTGGCGTGTCTACCAGTTCCACCACGTCCGCCCGACGCATGGCTCTATAGCATAAATTTTGAGTTTTGCGAGACGCGGATAGACCCGGCCGTCTTACACAGCCGCGCCCCAGGAAGGCGCGCGCCCAAGACGACAGGAGACCAAATCATTCTGACCGGGGGCCCTCCGGCCAGGGAATTATTGCGCAGCGCGGCTAAGATTGCCGGTCACCGGCAGGCGCTTGCCATTGGCGGGCAGCGGGGGCGGGCCTGGCTTCACCTCATCCGGGCTGGTCAGACCCAGTTCCTTGGCCCATTTGCGCATTTCTGGCAGCACCTCCGTACCTAACAGACGCAGGCTGGTCATGGCGTCTTCCCGGCTCAACGAACCGCCCTCGATGTGCCAGCAGATGAAGATGCCCGGCCGCAGGATTTCCAGCACATGGCGCAGTTTCGGCAAGACGGATTTCGGCGTGCCGATGATGAACTGGTTGCTGTCCTGAAAGCCCTTGTAGCTGGCTTCGACGCTGCGCTTTGCGGCGGCGATGTCCATATTCTCGCTATAGGTGAACGCCGCCAGCGCCACATCGCCGGTATCGGGATTGGTGAACGCCTTGGCCAGGCGAGCTGTGGCCGCCTTGGAGTTATAGCCTGAAGGGAACATCCATTCCGGGCGGGCGAAAGCCGGCTGACCGCCGCCATAGAGCCAGTTCCGGCCCAGTTCCTGCGCCTTTTCCTCAGTTTCAGCCACCACGATCTTCTGCAGATAGCCGAAATTTTCCGGCCCCGCCTGATATCCCTCCTTGGCGGCCGCATCGGCGTACATTTCCCACATCTCCACGGTCGGCTCCAGGAAGGTCGCCAGCGCCAGATAGGGATAGCGGTGCTGCGCCGCCCAGACGACCGTCTCAGGACTGACCAGACCGGGTATCCAGCACTCCGGAACAGGCTGCTGATAGGGCCTCGCCCATGGATTGACATGCCGGTAATGATAGTGCTTGCCTTCATAACGCCAGGGACCGGGCCGGGTCCAGGCCTGCTGGATGAAGTCATGGGCTTCGTTAAAGCGTTCCCGGTTATAGGCGGGATTGACGTTATTCGCGATCTGCTCTGAACCCGCGCCGCGCACCCAGCCGGCCACCAGCCGCCCGCGCGAGATCATGTCGATTTCCGCAAGCTCCTCCGCAAGGCGCAGCGGATCGGCGATGGGCAGCGGATTACCCATCAGCGCGATCTTGATACGGTTTGTGCGCGCCGCAAGGATCGCCGCCTCCACATCCATCACCGCCCCCATGGTGAAGGGATTGGCGTGATGCTCGTTCAGCATGATCACGTCAAAACCGAGGGCCTCCGCCGCCACGTTCTGGTCCAGATAGCGGTGGTACAGTTCCGCGCCTAATTTAGGGTCGAAATGCCGGTTGGACACGCCGAAGAAGCTGGCGTTGCGGTAGATTTCATTTTCCTGCAGATGCGCATAGGGGCGTTCCGTGAAAGTTCCGATATGCATGGGTGCCTCCCGTTCAAGGATGTTTCATTTGGCGGCAAGGAAATCCAACAGCCGTGCGAGCAGTTCGTCCTTCTTTTCGATTTCCGGCAGATGCCCGCATTTGTCGAACATTTCCAGCTTCGCCCCGCGGATCGAATTGGCATAGACCTCACCAGCGCTGGCAGGCACGACCTTGTCTTCCCCGCCCCAGACCAGCAGGGTTGGAAGGCCGCTGATCCCCTGCAGCAGATAGGGAAGACTCGGATTGTACATATAGGGGGCCCAGGCGAGCCGCGCGGTTTCGGCGCGCGCGTCCTCCCACATCTCATATTGTTTTTCCGGGCTCACGCCGCCATAGAGTTTGGAAAATTCCGGCGCCCCCACGGGGTCGAACACGCTGTTCTCGATATAATGCTGGGTGGGCCGGTCGAAGAGATCGCGGATTTCTCCCTTTGGCGGACGGATGCCGGCCGCCCCCACCAGCGCCATATGGGTGAACAGCCCACTGTTGTTCACCGCCATTTCCGCAGCGATCCAGCCGCCCAGGGAAAAGCCGAGCACGGCGATAGGGGCCAGTTTCTGTTCCTGCAGGAAACGCGCGTAAAAACACGCCAGCTCACGGATATTCATGATCCAGTCGATACGGTCACTGACCCCGAAGCCGGGATGCAGCAGCACGATCAGCCTGCGCGTCTTCGATAATTGGGTATAAAAATCCGTCCAGCCCGGAAAGCCCAGTTCCCCATGCAGCACCAGCAGAGGCGGTCCGTTTCCGGCCTCCAGATATTTCAATGTTGCGCCGCCGATCTGGACCTGTTTTTCTTGCGCCGCAAGATCCGCAACCGCCATCCCCTGATCTCCCTGTTTATTTTTGTGACTTATTGAGCCATTAATCACTTATTGTTTCAAGCTAATAATCCCGGTCAGCCAGACCACTCTGAAGGAAACAAAAGTGGAAATCGATTTTGGCAAAACCGCCAAGGATTACGGCCAATATCGCGCGGGATTTCCGGACGCCTTCTTTGACAGGATTGTAAGGGAAGGATTTGTGCAAAGCTGTCATCGCCTTCTGGATCTCGGAACGGGAACAGGAACGGTTGCCCGGGGTTTCGCCTTGCGCGGCTGCCACGTCACCGGGCTTGATCCCTCATCCGCGTTGATGGCGGAGGCAAAACAGCTCGACGCAGCCGCTGGCGTGACGGTGCAATACATTGAGGCGAAGGCGGAAGCAACCGGCCTGCCGGACGCCAGTTTCGACTTGGTGAGCGCCGGGCAATGCTGGCATTGGTTTGACCGCGCCCGCGCCGCCGCAGAGGTCCGACGGGTGCTGAAGCCGGGCGGACGGCTGATCATCTGCCATTTCGACTGGATTCCCCAGAGCGGCAATGTTGCGCAGCTTACCGAAGCGCTGATCGAGGCGCATAATCCGCACTGGAAACTGGGCGGGGGCAAGGGGATTTATCCCCGCTGGCTGAGCGATATGGGTGACGCGGGGTTTCAGGACATCGAGACGTTTTCATTTGATATAGACGCCATCTACAGCCATGCCGCATGGCGTGGGCGTATACGCGCCAGCGCGGGCGTCGCCGCCAGCCTGCCGCCAGACGCCGTGGCGCGGTTCGATGCGGAACTGCAAGCCCTGCTGTCGGAAGAATTTCCAGAAGATCCGCTTCGGGTGCTGCACCGGGTGTGGGCGGCGACGGCGGTATCCCCTTGACCCAAGGCCGCGCAGCTGCCGTTCTATTACTGGCCATCGCCCTGTTTTCACCCGTGCAGGCCGCCACTCTCCATGTAGTTAATCACGGCTGGCATAGTGGTCTTGTCATCCGGCGCGGCGATATTCCTGAAGGGCTTTGGCCCGAGCACCGGCAGGCGCCGCCCGGCGAATATCTGGAAATCGGCTGGGGTGAAAGAAGATTCTATCAGACCCGCGATCCCAGCCTGTTGCAGGCATTGACGGCGGCCTTGTGGCCCTCGCCCAGCGTACTGCATCTGGTGGGGTTTAACGGGCCGGTGACGCGGCGTTATCCTCCTGGCCAAATCATCGTCCTGCAGGTGGATGCGGCGGGCATGGCGCGGCTGGCGCAGTATATTGCGGACGCTTACGAACGCGATGCCGAAGGCGGGATCAAAAGAATGGGAAGGGGCCTGTATGGCGATAGCCGGTTTTTCGCAGGGCGCGAAAAATTTCATCTGCTGAATACCTGCAATGTGTGGACTGCGCGGGCGCTGCGCCTTGCAGGCTGTCCGGCCGGGGCGGGGATCACCGCGGAAGCTGCGATGAAATCAGCAGCCCTATGCGCTGCGCAGGCGGGTTGACTGGCGGACTTCACTCCCCTCCAGCCACCAGCATGGCCAGCAGGACGTTCAGACTGTCCTCTGGCATGGCCGCCGGATCGGCCGCCTGGCGCACCGCAACCGCAACCAGCTGGTTCACCAGCGCATCCGCGATAAGCGGGGAATAGAGCTGCGCCTTTATCTGCTCCCTCCGTTGCGCCTCGCGCAGACCGGCGATCAGCATGCGGCGCAACTCCCCCGGCCACTCTTTATGCGCCGCCGCCAGATCTGCGTTCCCCGGCAGTTCCCCAAGAAAGGCGATCCAGACCCGCCACGCCCTCTGCACGCCCGGGCGTCCTGGCAGCGCCGCCTGTAGAATGGCCTGCGCCTGATCAAGGCCCTGCTGTCCGGCGCCCGCGTTATGCGCCGCTGCGATCAGGGTTGCAGTAGCGCGCCTGAGACTGGCCAGAAGCAGGGAATGCTTGTCAGGAAAATGGCGGGTGACAAGACCCGTCGTGGCCTGCATCGCGGCGGCGATATTCCGCAGGCTGGCATGGCCTGCGCCGGTTTGGGCAATCACCGCCCATGCGGCTTCGATAACCCGTGCGCGGGGGCTGTTTTCACCCCGGCTAGCGGCCCCGCCGCGATCGATAACATCTGTTATTATATGGGCCTCCATCTCCGGGGGCGCGGCTATGGCCTGCGGATTTGAACCGTGAGTGTAATAACAAATGTTATTTTAAATAACAAATGTTATTTACTCAAAGAACCCGTTCAGTGCACCAGGCGCAGCCTGAAAGGTTTCGCCGCCGCGGAAAGGGCGTTCACGGGGATGCGGAAATAGGAAACGCCATTGCTCTCCGGCGCGGGGGCGGCGCCCCCCGCCATGTTGAATTGCAGGGCCTGATAATAATGTTCGGGCTTGGAGAGGCCGCGGTCGCGCCTTTCGCGGTAGGTGACGAAATCCTGCTCACTCACTCCCTCCTTGATGTGCACGTTATTCTTGATGGAGTCGGCAATACTGGTTTCCCATGCGGGGGCGCGGCCTTTTTGCTCGTAATCATGGCCGGGAAAGATGCGGGTTTCCCCCGGCAGGCCGTAAAGGGCGCTGACCGAACG
>DMKG01000183.1:11418-11833 GCA_003454415.1 Alphaproteobacteria bacterium | reverse complement strand
GGGCCATCCCCAGTTCCATGGGCGCGCAGGAGGAAATTTAGCGCATGAGCGCCGCCTGCCGATCTGATAAACTGATTCAGTCCCTGAACAGGTTGCGGAATAGTCCCCGATGAGCATCAGTCAGAACATGCTGCAGGAAGTGATTACGGCGCTGCAGGCAAGGCTTGGCGCCGGCAGCGGAATTGACGCCGACTGGACCTATGACCTGGGTCCGGATGGCCATCTCTATGTGGACTGCAAAAGCACGCCCCACCGCATCTTACGGGAAAATGGGGGCGGAAATTGCGTCTTTTCCCTTTCGCTTGAGGATTTGTGGCGTCTGCTTACGGGCCAGGTGGACAGCCAGACCATCTTCACCCAGGGGAAAATCCGGCTGAGCGGCGATATGACGCTGGTGTTGAAGATCGACCAGATA
>DMKG01000183.1:3725-11209 GCA_003454415.1 Alphaproteobacteria bacterium | reverse complement strand
CGCTGGTGCTAAAGATCGACCAGATGCTCGGCACCTACCGCGCGGCGCAGGGCTCCTGAATTAGGTGAGACCGGCGGATCAGATGCCGCTAGACGGAAAGTTTTCCTGGCTTCGCACCCAGGACGGCGTGCGGCTGCGGGCCGCCTTCTGGCCGGGGCGCAAGCTGCGCGGAACGGTGCTGATCCTGCAGGGACGCACCGAATGCATCGAGAAATATTATGAGACCATAGACGAATTGCGCACCCGCGGCTTTGCCGCAGCGGCCTTCGACTGGCGCGGGCAGGGCCTGTCGGACCGCGCATTGCCCGACCGTCATAGAGGCCATGTTCTGGACTTTGCCGAATATCATCAGGATATGGACTGTTTCCTGGATGGTTTTGTGGCGCGGACGGCGGAACTGCCGAAGCCCTATCTGATTCTGGCCCATTCCATGGGCGCGCATATGGCCCTGCGTTACCTGCATGACCGGCCCGGGCCGTTTGCACGCGCCGTGCTGTGCAGCCCGATGGTCTCCATCAACACCGCGCCGCTGCCCCATTTTGTGGCTCGGTCAATCGCCTGTCTCGGCGTCAAATGCGGCCTTGCGGATTCCTATGTTCCCGGCGGTCAGGTTTATGATCCCGCCCGAAACAGATTCGAGGACAATCCCCTGACGCATGACAAGGCCCGTTTCGCCCGCGAGGCGGAACTGTTTCGCGGCAATCCGGATCTCGCCATCAGTTCGCCCACCCTGGGCTGGCTGGACGCCGCCTACCGTTCCATGAAAATGGTGCAGGAACCGCTGTATTGCGCCTCCATCAGGACGCCTGCGCTGGTGCTCTATGGAAGCGAGGAAACAATATGCTCACCCCTTCTGCAGGCGCGGCTGGCGGAGGCGCTGGGAGCAGGCAGGGCCGAGCGCATCCCCGGCGCGCGTCATGAAATTCTTCAGGAGACCGACGCAATCCGCGCCCGGTTCTGGAGGGCGTTTGACGGATTCGTGGATTAAACAGCCATAATGCTGGTCATTGGGTCGCCAGCCTCCACGCAAGCGCGGCGCTGACTCGCGGGTCCTTTGCGCCCCGCCTCGGATTATTTCATTCCGCGTCCGGCTGCACTATCGCCAGCGCCGCAGCATGCAGGCGCGCATCCCCCGCAGCGATCACCTGGCCGCCATGATGGGCGGGGCCGCCGCGCCAGTTGGTGATGACGCCCCCCGCAGCCTCTATGATCGGAATCAGCGCCTGAATGTCATAAGGCTGCAGGGCGGTTTCGATCACCAGATCGATCAGTCCATGCGCCAGCATGGCGTAAGCATAACAATCTCCGCCATACCGGTGCAGGCGCGTCTGCGCCGCCACGCGCAGATAAGCCTCGTGTTCGGATTTTTTTCCGAAAGCGCCGGGATGGGTGGTGGTCAGAACGGCGCCGTCAAGACCGGCGCAGGCGCGGGTGCGCAGCCGCGTGGTGCGCGCGCCCTGGGTCAGCGTTGCCCCGAACCTGCTGCCGGTGAAGCGTTCCCCGGTATAGGGCTGATCCATGATGCCGAGCACGGGGGTTTCGTCCTCAAAAAGCGCGATCAGCACCCCCCATTGCGGGACCCCGGTGATGAAGGCGCGTGTGCCGTCAATCGGGTCGATGCACCAGGTGAAGCCGTTCCGGCTCAGCGTATGGCCAAACTCCTCGCCCAGAACTCCATGCTCCGGATATTTTTCCATAATCCGTTCACGGATGATATTTTCGGCGTCACGGTCGGCGATGGTGACGGGGTCGAATTCCCCGCCATTCTTCTTGTTTTCAACGGCGAGAGGCGCGCGGAAATGCGGCCGGATCACATCCCTTGCCGCATCGGCAAGGCTGCCGGCGAAGGTGATCAGTTCGCGTAATTCCGCATCCTGCATATTTCTATGATTTCACACACTTTACCGGAGGAATGATGCGCATTCCCGGATCGCGCTGCCGCTTGGCGGCCCGCGACGCCAGTAAGGCGCTGCAATTCAAATCGTTCACGCCGCCCGGTAGATCGAATCCGCGCCCGCTTCCCCTTCACAGGCTGCGCGGCCTGTATCCACCATATGCAGCAGGTGGGCGAGCACCGAACGCCCGGCGGCCGGCCATAATTTCGCGTCCACATCCCTGTACATCACCGGCACCATATCGGCGATGCGTCCCACGCCCTCCTTCAGGCAGGCCATGATCTGCGCTTCGCGCTCATGCCGGTGGGCGATATAGGCGCGCACGAAATTCTGCGGATCCCTGATGGCGGGGCCATGGGTCGGCCAATAAATTTCATCGTCGCGGTCCAGCAGGATTTCCAGGCTGTGCATGTAATCCTTCATGTCGCCATCGGGAGGAGAGATCACCGTGGTTGACCAGCCCATCACATGATCCCCGGTAAACAGCGCTTTTTCCTCGCGCAGGCCAAAGCAGAGGTGATTGGAGGTGTGCCCCGGCGTATGCACGCATTCAAACGTCCATCCCTTGCCACGGATCACTTCGCCATGGCGCACTGTCACATCGGGAACGAAATCCTTGTCGCCGCCCGCCTCCACGCTCTGGCCCACCAGCACTTTCTTGCCCACGCCATGCGGGCCAAACCCGTAGGAGCGGGGGTTGTTGCTGAGCTCCTTGAGCGGAGCCGTGGCGGGGGAGTGGTCCATATGGGTATGGGTGATCAGGATATGGGTGATGGTCTCACCCCGCAGACCATCCATGATCGCCCTAACATGCGCCATGTCCAGCGGGCCCGGATCGATCACCGCGACCTCTCCCTGGCCGATCACATAGGTGCCGGTTCCATGCTGGGTGAAGCCGCTGGGATTGCGGGCGATCACGCGGCGGATCATGGGAGAGACGCGCTCCATGGCGCCATATTCGAAATTCAGCTCACGGACATATGGAATGACGACAGACATGATTCCCCCTATTCCGCAGCCAGCGGGCGGTGCGCGCGGATAAGTTCAAGGATTTTCGCCGCCGCCAGCGGGATATTCGTGCCCGGCCCGAAAATACCCGCGACCCCTGCCTTGTACAGGTAATCATAATCCTGTTGCGGGATGACGCCGCCGCAGACCACGAGAATGTCTTCCGCCTTCTGTTTTTTCAGCTCGCCGATCAGCTCGGGGACAAGGGTCTTGTGTCCCGCCGCCTGGGAGGAAACGCCGACCACATGCACGTCGTTTTCCACGGCGTCGCGCGCCGCTTCGGCGGGAGTCTGAAACAGCGGCCCCACATCGACGTCAAAGCCGATATCGGCGAAGGCGGTGGCGATCACTTTTGCGCCCCGGTCATGGCCATCCTGTCCCATCTTCACCACCAGCATGCGCGGGCGGCGGCCTTCCTCACGCGCGAACGCGGCGACGTCATCCTGGATTTTCGCAAAACCCGCATCCCCTTCATAGGCCGCGCCGTAAACGCCGGCTATGGACTGGACCTGGGCGCGGTGGCGGCCGAAGACCTCTTCCATGGCGTCCGAGATTTCCCCTACAGTAGCCCGCGCGCGCGCCGCGTCAACCGCCAGTTCCAGCAGATTGCCGGCGCCCGCAGCCCCCTTGGTCAGCGCCGCCAGCGCCGCGCGGCATCTGGCCTCATCACGGGATGCGCGGGTTTTCTGCAGGCGCGCGACCTGCTGATCGCGCACTTTCGCATTATCGACGTCGAGGATGTCCATCGGCTCCCCGCCGCTGACCTGATAACGGTTGACGCCGACAATCACTTCCTCGCCGCGGTCGATACGGGCCTGCCGCCGCGCCGCCGCCTCTTCGATCTGCAGTTTCGGCATGCCGCTGGCGACCGCCTTCGTCATGCCGCCCATCTCCTCCACCTCGGCGATGAGTTTGCGGGCGGCAGACGCCAGTTCGTGGGTCAGCGCCTCGATATAGTAGGATCCGCCCAGCGGATCCACCACATTGCAGACGCCCGTTTCCTCCTGCAGGATGAGCTGGGTATTGCGCGCAATGCGGGCGGAAAAATCCGTCGGCAGGGCGATCGCCTCGTCCAGAGCGTTGGTGTGCAGGCTTTGCGTGCCGCCAAGGGCGGCGGCAAGAGCCTCGAACGCCGTGCGCACCACGTTGTTGTAGGGATCCTGCTCGGTCAGCGACACGCCGCTGGTCTGGCAATGGGTGCGGAGCATGGCGCTTTGCGGATTCTTCGCGCCGAATTCGTCCATGATTTCGGCCCATAACAGCCGCGCGGCGCGCAGTTTCGCCACCTCCATGAAGAAGTTCATGCCGATAGCGAAGAAAAACGAAAGACGCGGCGCAAAATCGTCCACATCCAGCCCGGCGGCAAGGGCGGCGCGCACATATTCCTTGCCATCCGCAAGGGTGAAGGCCAGTTCCTGGACCTGGGTCGCGCCCGCTTCCTGCATGTGATAGCCGGAAATCGAAATCGTATTGAATTTCGGCATATGCCGGGAGGCATAGGCGATGATGTCGGCGATGATCCTCATGCTGGGTTCGGGCGGATAGATATAGGTGTTGCGGACCATGAACTCTTTCAGGATATCGTTCTGGATCGTGCCCGCGAGCTTGTCCGTGCTCACGCCCTGTTCCTCGGCGGCGACAATGTAATTGGCGAGAATGGGGATCACCGCCCCGTTCATGGTCATCGACACGGACATCTTGTCGAGGGGGATGCCGTCGAACAGGATTTTCATGTCCTCGACGGAATCGATCGCCACACCCGCCTTGCCTACATCGCCGGTGACGCGCGGATGATCGCTGTCATAGCCGCGATGGGTCGCGAGATCGAAGGCGACCGAAAGGCCCATCTGCCCCGCCGCCAGATTGCGCCGGTAGAAGGCGTTGGACTCCTCGGCGGTGGAAAAGCCCGCATATTGGCGTACGGTCCAGGGCCTGCCCGCATACATGGTCGCCCTGACCCCGCGCACATAGGGCGAAAAGCCGGGCAGGCTGGAGGTAAAATCCAGATCCGCCACATCCCCGGCCGTATAAAGCGGCTTGACAGTAATGCCTTCGGGCGTATGCCAGTCAAGCGCCTCCAGCGGCCGCTTGCCCAGCTCCTTCGCCGCCAGCGCGCGCCAATCGTCGAGTGTGGGTTTCTTCGCCATTAACTGTCCTAACCTGTCTTGCGATTTCGTGCCGTCAGTCTAGCATGATCCGGCGGATTAATCACCCTTTGCGGACGCCTTTCAGACGGCGGGCGCAGGGGGGGAAACCGGGCGACTGCGGATCATCAGCGCGGGGATGATCGCCAGTACGAACACCCAGGTCAGGATGGTGAATACGTCCCGGAACGCCAGCATATAGGCCTGGGAATGGATCATCCTGTCCAGATAGAACAGGGCGACTTCCTGCTGGGCCAGTTCGCTCAGTCCCGCCCTTTCAAAAAGGGCCCCCAGCCCGTCCAGCAATTCCTGTGTGGCGGTATTGCCAGCCGTCTGGGTTGGCGCCATCGCTTCCGAGAAAAAATCAGTCCGCTGGGAAAGAAGGATCGAGGAAAGGTTGACCCCGAACGCCCCGCCAAGCTGCCGGGTGAAATTATTGAGACCGGAAGCCTGCGCTACCAGATGCAGCGGCATTCCCGTCATGGCGGCGGCGGTCATGGCGGGCATGACCATGCCCAGCCCGATGCGCCCGACAATGATCCACAGGGTGATGGTCAGAAAGGGGGCATTCAGATCAAGCCCCGTCATGAGATAGCAGGACACGGCGAACAGTCCCATTCCTATGACCATGGGAAGGACCGGGCCGAAGCGGTCGCTGAGTGCGCCTGCGACCGGAAACACGAACATCATGACGAGCCCCGGCGCCATCAGCATCAGGCCCGCCGACAGGGCGGTGCTGCCCTGCACCGTCTGCATGAACAGAGGGGCCAGATAGGTGGAGCCGAAAAGCCCGTTGCCGAACACGAACAGGATGATCGCCACCATCGGAAAGGAGGGCTGCTGAAAAACCCGCAATTGCAGCAGCGGCTGCGGCGTCACCAGTTCCAGCAGAATGAACGCCACAAAGGAGACCGCCGCCGTGATCAAGAGCGCCAGCACGTGGTTTTCATGCCAGCCGTCCTGTTGTCCGTCGCTCAGCCCCACCAGCAATGATCCGACGAAAATGGACGCCAGAAAAAGCCCGGCCCAGTCGAATTTCTCGCGTGGTCCGGTCGCCTCCCTGTCGGTCAGAAACAGGGAGCCCAAAGCGAGGGCGATGAACAGCAGCGGGAGTTCCAGAAAGAAGATATAGCGCCATCCAAGAGAATCGATCACAAGGCCGCCGATGCTGGGACCGAGCGCCGGCGCCATGACAGTGCCCATGGCGAAAATACCCATCGCCCGCCCGCGCTGATCAGGGGGGAACACCTGAAACATGATCATCATGGTCAGCGGCGTCATCACTCCAGCGGCCGCGCCCTGAAAAACGCGGATGGCGATCAGAATATCCTCATTCGGCGCGAACAGGCCGGCAATGGAGCCGCACATGAAAACGATCAGCGAGATCAGGAACGTAACGCGCACCCCGACGGCGTGCACCATCCAGCTATTGGCCAGCATGGTGATGGTGCTTGACGCCATGAAACCCGTGGCCAGCCATTGCGCCTTGTCCTGCCCAATGCCGAAAGCGCCGATGATTTCAGGAATCACCACATTGACGATAGTCGCAGGCAGCAGGGTGGCCAGTGTGCCCATCATGGCGGTCAGTACCGCAAACATGCGGTATCTCGGTCCGAACTGTGCGAACTTTTCCGCAATTGCGGGTGAGGCGGCGAAGCCCGCAGATGAAGGCTGGCCACCCTGCTGGGGGGTCATTGGCAGGCTCTCCCGTCATTCCGGGGTTCGGCATGCGGCTGCGCCGTTTTGTCCCCCAATGTTTCCCCCTTCGCCTTATTTTTTCTTGTCAGGAGAATCCAGCACGGTACTGGAATTTGCCCTCGTCTGTTTCCCTTCGAGGATCTGTTCCCGCAGCCTGTATGCCCGGGCGGACAGGCTTCATGTTGAGAAAAACAGTCCTGCACTGAACATTAACGGCATTCACGCCTTGCGCCAATCCTCTTCATCTGGTGGGGACGGGGGCGGGCGGGGGGCGCCTCCGGATCAAAAGCGCCGGGATAATGGCCAGCACGAAAACCCAGGTCAGGATGGTGAACCCGTCGCGAAACGCCAGCATATAGGCCTGGGAATAAATCATCCGGCCCAGATAGAACAGCGCTACGCTTTGCTGGGTCAGTTCGTTCAGTCCCGCCCCGTCCAGCATGGCCGAAAGTCCATCCAGAACCTCACGTGTCGCGCTGTTTCCGGAGGTCTGGGTCGCCGTTATGGGATCGAGCAGAAAGCTGGTGCGCTGGGCGAGCAGGATGGAGGTGAGATTGACGCCGAACGCCCCGCCCAACTGACGGATGAAATTATTCATGCCCGACGCCTGGGAAATCATGTTCAGCGGCAGGCCTCCCATCGACGCCGTCGTGATCGAGGGCATGATCATCCCAAGTCCGATACGCCCGATCATGACCCAGATGGTGATCCAGAGAAACGGCGCATCCAGATCAAGGCC
>DMKG01000183.1:0-3383 GCA_003454415.1 Alphaproteobacteria bacterium | reverse complement strand
TTGTCGCTCATGAACCCCGCCAGGGGAAAGATGAACATCATGACCAGTCCAGGCGGCACCAGCATCAGTCCGGCCGACAATGCGGTGCTGCCCTGCACCGTCTGCAGAAAAAGAGGCGTCAGATAGGTCGATCCGTACAGACCGCCGCCAAACACGAACATCACGATGGCGGCCGGCGCATAGGATGGCTGCAGAAAGATGCGAAGATGTATCAGGGGGTGGGGCGTGAGCAGTTCCCAGAAGATGAACGCCACAAATGAAACGCCAGCGGTGATCAGGGCGGTCAGCACGAAATTTTCATGCCAGCCGATTTCCTGACCCTCGGTCAGACCGATCAGAAGCGCGAACACGGCGACCGTAACCAGGATCAACCCGGTCCAGTCGAATTTCTCGCGGGGGCCAGTTGCTTCCCGGTCCGTCAGGAAAAGCGACCCCAGGGTTATCGCCGACAGCAGCAGCGGCAGTTCCAGATAGAAGATATAGCGCCAACCGAGAGAATCAATGACAAGCCCCCCGATACTGGGGGCCAGCGCAGGCGCCATGACGGCGCCCATGGAGAAAATTCCCATTGCGCGCCCGCGCTCTTCAGGCGGAAAGACCTGAAACATGATCAGCATGGACAGGGGCGTCATCATACCGGCGGCGGCGCCCTGAAAGACGCGGATGGCGATCAGTACGTCTTCATTGGGCGCAAACAGCCCGCCGATGGAGCCAAGCATGAATACACACAGCGTGACGACAAAGGTGAATCGCACGCCAAAGGCATGCACCATCCAGCTGTTCGCCAGCATGGTGATGGTGCTGGCCGCCAGAAAACCGGTGGCCAGCCATTGCGCCTTGTCCTGGCCAATACCGAACGCCCCCATAATTTCAGGAATTACGACATTGATAATGGTTGAAGGCAACAGGGTGGCTAGCGTTCCCATCATGGCCGTCAAAACGGCAAACCACCGGTAGTTCGGGCCGAATTCGGCGAATTTAGCCGCTATCGCCGGCGTGAGATGCCCTGACTGGGAGGACGCTGGGACCGGTGCAGGGCGATCGCCAGCGCCGTCTTGACTCTGACTACCGTCCCGGGATGTCAACCGCCACCTCTACCATCATTCCTGGTTTCAGCATGCGATCGCGTTGCTCCACATCGATGCGCACTTCAAGGCGCTGCGCAATCTTGGTAAAATTACCGCTTGGATTGGGATTGGGCAGCAGGGCGAACTGACTGGTCGCCGCATTGCCGATGCGCACTACCTTGCCGTCGAATTTTTCCCCTGGATAGGCGTCCACTGTGACCGTGGCGTGGGAGCCGATTTTGACGAAACGGATTTCACCCTCCTTGATATTGGCGTTGACCCAGATGTTTTCCGGGTCATGGATCATCAGCAAACGCTGCCCGGGCCGTACATATTCGCCCGGATTGGCGAAGGTTTCGTCTATGACGCCATTGATGGGGCTTTTGATCAGGCGGTCTTCGACATCCAGCGCCTGACGGTCCCGCTGGGCGGTAAGCTTGGCTTCCGAGGCATCCATCATCAACAGACGCTCATCCAGGACCTTCAGCTCCAGGCGCGCGGATTCAACAGTGGCAAGCGACGTGCGCGCGGTTTCCACCGCTGCAGCGGCGCGTTCTGTTTCCTGTTCGGCCTTCTTCAGACGGTTGCGCTCGGTTTCCCAGCGCTGCGCGGAAATGACTTTATCCTTGTACAGAGCTTCAATGCGTTTGAAATCTGATTGCGCCAGTTGCAGATCGGACTGGGTGGCACTGAGACGCGCCTGCGCCTCTTTCACCATAGACTGCGCCATGTCGTACTGGCTTCTGGTGCGCTGATCCACCTGATCACGATTGGCGGTCAGCGCGGCCTTTTCCGCCCGCACGCCCTGAAGCGCTGCCTCCGTTTCCGCCAGCATCAATTTCGACTCCCGCGAATCGATTTCCACCATCAGATCGCCCTTTTGCAGGGTGGCGCCTTCCTGGGCTGGAAAATCCGTAATCCAGCCTGCAACCCGGCTGCTGACCGAAACCATGGTGGATGAAAGACGGGAATCCTGAACGTAAACATGGCTGTAACGGCCATAAAGCCAGATCCCGATGGCGATCAGCGCTATCAGACCAACGCCGCCAGCGAGCTTGAGCCGCATATTGGGGGCGTTCATAAAGCCGCCGATGAATCCCAGGCCGCGATTGCGCACCGCTGTCAAATTATTGGGCATTTCATTCATAACGAGATGACCTGCTATGGACTTGCAAGGTGATGGTACGAAATTAGACCATATTCGTAAAATTCATTAGCATAAATTTTGATCACTCCAACCCGCCGGTTCCGGCCGTGTTCATTGTGAAACAGTTAATATCAAAATTGTTGTTTATTATTAATGGCCTACTATATTTTGTACGTGAACGAATCACGAAATTTAACACTTTGCCGATTCGGCCCTGACTTGTTCCAGTTAGGTTTCTCTGCTGTGGATAGATTGTGGATAAGTTTTTGGGGGTTTCGGATCTCGAATACGGGCTTTTCGGTAGCGGCTGCCAGGGGCCACGTGAGCTTAAGCTGAACGTCGTTCCCGTCCGTCCGGCATGGGTGGGGGAATTTCGGCTTCAGAAGACTCATGGACGAATGTGTGTTTCCGGTGTGGTTTGAGGATTTGAAGTTTGTAACACTTCGCCCATACTAGGGCGGCGACTTCAAATCCGCCATGCCGGGTGTTTTGCAGGGTGGATTTAACCCCATGAACCTTCCTTCCCGTGATCGCGTTCAGAGCAACGGACGGCCCGCGGATCACAGCGAGGTTACGGCGGTGCTGGGCCCCACCAATACGGGCAAAACCCATCTTGCGGTGGAGCGCATGCTGGGCCACGCCAGCGGCATGATCGGCTTTCCCCTCCGGCTTCTGGCGCGCGAAAATTACGACCGGGTGGTCAAGGTCAAGGGCGCGGCCCAGGTCGCCCTGGTGACCGGCGAGGAGAAGATCGTCCCGCCCGGCGCGCGGTATTTCGTCTGCACCGTCGAATCCATGCCGGTCGATCGCCCGGTCGCCTTCCTCGCCGTCGACGAGATTCAGCTCGCGGCCGATGCCGAGCGCGGCCACATCTTCACCGACCGGCTGCTGCACGCCCGCGGCCTCGAGGAGACGATGGTGATGGGCTCCGAATCCATCAGCAAGTGGATCCGCGCGCTGGTGCCCAAGGCCGAGTTCATCCAGCGCCCGCGCTTTTCCACCTTGACCTATGTCGGCCCGAAGAAGATCACGCGCCTGCCGCCGCGCAGCGCCGTCGTCGCCTTCTCCGCCGCGGAGGTGTACGCGATCGCCGATCTGATCCGGCGCCAGCGCGGCGGCACGGCAATCGTCATGGGCGCGCTCTCTCCGCGCACCCGCAACGCCCAGGT
>DMKG01000083.1:18523-21875 GCA_003454415.1 Alphaproteobacteria bacterium | reverse complement strand
CGATCTGGGCCGCTGAACTGGGGCGTCCCCCCCGTCACCTCCGCGCCCCGTAAAAACATCTTTTCCCCAAGCCAGGCCGGAAGGGGCGGCAACAGATGGGTCAGCACCAGATGCGGAACCCCCGCCTGTTGCGCCGTCAGGGCCGCATCTTCCGGCGAAGCGTGATAATCGGGAATATCGTGAAAGATCTGCCGGGCGCTGTATCTTCCAGCCTGACCGGCGGCCTCCTCCAGCAACCCCACCAGTTTCTTGTCCATGGCTTCATGTATGAGCAGATCGGCGCCCTTGGCGCGCCGGGCCAGGTTTTTCGAGATTCGCGTATCTCCGGAAAACACCACCGAACGGCCCCGGTAATCGAAACGGTAGCCATAGGCCGGCACCACCGGCGCATGATCGACGGCAAAGGCCGTGATTTTCAGCCCGTCTTTTTCGAGGACGGTTGCGCTTTGCATGCCGGTCAGCGGGCTGCCGTCCGCATTGGCGATTTCGCGGGGCTGCATCCGGCCTGCTTCAGGTTTCAGAAAATCCGCGCCGTGATGGGTGATGCGATAGAAATCATCAAGGGCAAAGGCTTCCGCAAAGCCGGATACGATACGTTCGACGCCTGGGCCGCCATACACAGGCAGGGGAGCGGAACGCTGGGCGACCCAGCTTTGCAGACGGGCCTCCGGCAGATCCGCGATGTGATCGGAATGAAAATGGGTGATGAACACCGCTTCCAGCCGGTCCAGCGGCAGCCGCCATTTGGCTACCCGGGCAAAGGATCCGGCCCCGGCGTCAATCACATAAATCTTTCCCCCCGCGAAAACCAGATTGCAGGCGGGACGGCGGTTGGCGTCCGCCAGCGGCGCGCCGCTGCCGCAAATGGCGACGCGCAGCGCGTCATCCCCAGTCAGCGCGTCCTGCGGCTGTTCAAACGCCCGCCGGATCATCCCAGCGGCCACCAGATCCTGGACGGCGGGAACCCAATAGAACGCCGCCACAGACAGCAGGATGAGGGAGAGAAAACCGGCTAAAAGGCGTTTTGTGCGAGGCATGATAATCCGGATTGAAGAAATGCGCAGGCGGAATCAGGTCCGTTCGCGTCCCCGCCTCCTCCACCAGAATTGCGAAGGCGTCACGGATGGCTGACCGCTACCCTTTCACCGCCAGCGGCGCCCAAAGTCCTCGCCTTTTCGAAAGGAAGGGTACACGCCATTCTGAAAACACGGGTAGCCGTTCAGGATGGAAGGACAGATCCACGGGATCGATTCAGCATGCTTTTGTAACGTAATATCCTAGGTCCTAGCCCATGAAGCTGACAAGCTATGTTTTCCCGCCTGACAGCCGCCCCCTCTCATCAGCCGGAATGTGTAGCCTTCCAGGCCCCCATTGAACCGAGATACACGTCCAGTTTCCCAAACCCCTGACTGGCGAGCCAGCCTGCAGCCACAGTCGCCCGCATGCCGCTCGCGCACATAAGAGTGTAGAGCCGGGTTTTATCCAGCTCCCGCCAGCGTTCGTTCAGCTCTCCGACATATATATGCTGAGCCCCCTCAATCCGGGATTCTGACCACTCGTGCGCACCGCGGACATCCAGCAGAGTCCAGTCTTCGGCGCCCTTCGCAAGGCGTTCCTCGACCTCTTCTGTCCCTATCATTGGGATTGAACCCATTGCGGCCCCCTTGGCCGCGGCAGGGACCACACCAGTATAACCTCCAATGACGTTATCCAGTGCAATCCGAACAAGATGCAGGAAAGCTGTCTTGAGTTGGCCCTCATCCGAAGCGATGAGAACGATGGACTCGCCCTCCCCGATGAACCAGCCTGCAAAAGCTGGAATCATCGAGACCGGCAGGTTCATGCTGCCAGGCAGGTGGGCAGCCGCATAGGCCAGAGGCTCGCGAATATCGATCAAATGATCAGCCTCAGCATGCTTGAGCCCCTCCCAGTTGAGAGGGCTGGGGCGTATAACGCGCGGAGACTCGCCCCCGCCAGACAGATTGAGTTTCTCCATCAGCCTGAAGTACGGGGGCTGGTAGTGGTTTTCGGCGACCTTCATCGCAATGAATGCATCGCGTGATTTGCACTGCAAACGCGGGTTGTTCCGTCTTTCATGGCCGAGGGTTGAGAACTCGCGATCCGCCATCCCAGACCCGCAAACCGATCCCGCACCGTGGGCTGGATAGACAATGACCTGATCGCCCAGGGACAGAATCTTCTGAAGTGAATCGTAAAGCAGGCCAGCTACCTCTTTCTTCTTGTCCGGGTAAAAATCCGTGCGGCCGACTTCCCCGATAAAGAGCGCATCACCTGTGAAAACACCAACGGCTCCATTGTTGTAAGCCTTGTCACGGAGAACAAATGCGAGATGATCATAGGTATGGCCGGGCGTCTCCAGAACTTCGACGACAAGCTGGCCTATTTCATACCGGTCTCCCTCCCGCGCCGTTTCGGCATAGCTAACCTCACCATCCGCGTTCCGGCCGTGCAGAACCCTGGCGCCTGTCATGGCGGCCAGAACCCGCGCGCCGGACACCAGGTCCTCGTTACGGTGGGTTTCAAAGACATGGGTGATCTCAAGCCCTTCCGCCCGGGCTTTCTCCACGTAAATGTCGCAATCCCGGCGCGGATCGATGACGGCCGCCTTCCCCTCCGATCCGAACAGATACGAAAGATGAGACAGGCCAGGGGTTTTAATTTTTTCAAGCAGCATCTCTGATCAATGCCTCCCTTAGAAGAGGTTTACGGGGAAGTGTTCATATAAATTATATCCGTCTAAGGATATTATTCAGTGCATGGCATGAGGAATAATCCCTCTATCTAGCCGTTTTGGGCGGCGCCCACATCGCGTTGGCGGCACTCATTATAGCCACGATAACCAAGCTCATCCTTGGCGCCTGGCAGGGTGACGATCATGTCCACTTCCTGCAAACCCGCATAGCCTGCGCTGTCCAGAGGACGCAGGGCGACCGACAGCCCTCCATCCTGATAACGATGATCACCGGAACGCTTCAACGAAATGAGCTTTCCGTTCAGCTTGATCGCTCCATCGCCCCCGCGCTGATAGACGAATGACGGGAAACCGGCTTCCGTCATCTTCACCGCGCAGCGGCCGGCTTTACCGCCAAGGGCCCGAATATCTGCATCGCTCATCGTCTCAGGCCTTACGATGGCGGTTGCGACATTCTCCAGCGCATCAGCGGCGCCCAGAACCGGAGCAGGTGAAGGGACCGGGTCAAGACGGCTTTCGCGATCATTTCCGATAGCGGTATTTTCGTTGCAGCCCGCGAACGTGACAGCGACCAGGGCGGCCAAGGCATGGCGTCTCATGGCTGAGCCTCCTCGGACACGCGTTCGTCAAGATGCGAGC
>DMKG01000083.1:13087-18296 GCA_003454415.1 Alphaproteobacteria bacterium | reverse complement strand
GCTCGGACACGCGTTCGGCAAGATGCGAGCCATTTTTTTCGATATCGGCGATAAGGTATTTCATCTGGGCAATTTCACGCCTTTGCGCGACGATGATATCGTGGGCTAGCTGGCGCACGCGCGGATCGCGGATATGCGCCCGCTCGCTTGTCAGGATCGCAATGGAATGGTGCGGAATCATCGCGCGCATATAATCCTTATCCCCGATTGTCGACTGACTGCGCACAAACCAAAGAGAGAGAGAAAATATGACAACGGCTCCGCCGATAATAAGCAGGTTCTTCAATCTGCTCTTGTACATGCCCCACATGAAGAGCAGCATCACCACCATCATCGCGGCGCCCATGATAAAGGCCATCCAGAAACGCGTCTCGCTCCAGAATACATGATCAAGATCATAGGTGTTGAGATACATCAGCCCGAACATAACGGCTGTTGAGGCCCCGATCATGGCGAGGAAGCGCCAATACATGCGGCTGTCTGAATCCCTTTTATGTATTTCATGATTTTCCGGCATATTTCTCTCCTTCCCTCGTGCGCCGACGCGTTTCAGAGTGAAAAATTTCAGAACAAAACAGCGCTGCCTGTTTTGCCATCAGGAAACCACGTCTGGACTGCCCGCAACGGATTCAGGCCGGCCGGATGCGTTTGGCAACCAGAGGGTTAACCAGGGTCTCACCTCATAACGGCGATTTCCGGGGGTTGCTGGACCAAAGCCGCGCAAAAGAGGCCTGATCCAACTGGATAGCGCATGCATCCCTGCTGTGGTGACGGACGTCCTTTTCGTTTTCAGCGTCTCGTCTTTATCTCGTCTTTCTGCTGAGTGTTCTGGAGCCGACAGGGTCTGTCAGCCCGAAAACAGAACATGTCTGGAGCTTTTGCTCAGCCGTTCCTCAGTGAAGGATTGCATCCTTTGCAGATAGAGATATATATCCCCCTGTATTATACAAGATGACCGGAGCGTATTTAGACGCTTCTGAATGGATACCCATCCACTTTCAGGCGGAATACCGGCCCGGCAAGCCGGTCTGCCTGCCCCACATGGGGATTTTTTCCAAGGGTGCGCGGGCTTTTCCGGCTACATGCCGGGCTTGCTCTTTCAAGCCCCGGTTCCCCTCCCTGTCGTGAGAGCTGCGCCTGAAGCAGGATTGGGCCATACCGGGCGGAGTGATCGAGGCGGCGGGCGAGGACGGCGCGCTCCAGGCGACCGCCCATAAACGGGGTCGGACATCCCCCTGCTATCAAGAGGTCGGCGAAGAAATTCGGCTGATCCGTTTTACGGACAATGATATGGACTATGCCGCTCTCGGGCGACGCAGCCTGCCCTAAGAGACAGCCCTTCGGCCCGCGGGTGTCACCCATGTCTTAGGTACAATCCGTTACCTATCTGTCCGGAACGTAGATGAGAAAAACGTAGATGAGAAAAATGGCGCGCCCGAAAGGATTCGAACCTCTGACCCCCAGATTCGTAGTCTGGTGCTCTATCCAGCTGAGCTACGGGCGCCCACGCACTTCCGTCGTGGCGGGTGCGGTGTCAAGGGTGCGAACCTAATCAAAACCAACCTCCCTGACAAGCCCCAAGGCATTTTCATGGTCCAGGTTTTTATTTAACGATAAGCGCTTGTCGCCTAATCATGCCATACATTAAGATCAGCTCGCATTCCCGGCCGGGAATCGGCCCATACCTGCTTCAGGGGCCGCGGGAAAAGGGGCTGCCACCCTTTTGCAAGATATGGTAAAGAGGCGTATTGGGGCAGTTAGAGGGGATTGCTTTGCACACATCACGCGCTGTAGCCGTTGCGGCGGCATTGCTGCTATCAGGAGGCCTCGCGGGTTGTTCAGGCTCGCCGGACTCTCTCTGGCCGTCTTTTGGCGGCGGTTCCAATTCTGCAGGGCAATCCGCTATTCCTCCATCGGAAGGAGAGATCGCAGGGCAGCCTCTGATTGATTCAACCGCCGCTCCGCCCATACTCGGCAGCACGAATTTTTCCTCCCCCGGCGCCTCTCAGGGAGAGCCCACCGGCACGGCGGTCGGGCAGCGGGTCATCCAGTTGCGCGGGGAGTTGCAGAACCTCGACAGCCGCATCGGCCAGCATAATGCGCGCCTGCAGGAACTGCGCGCGCTTACCGCAGGCAATGCGCAGCGCTATCACAGCACCGTCGCCGCCATCACCGCACGCCTGCAACTCGGCACCACGCCGGGCAATCCGGTCGTGATCAATCAATGGAACGCCGCCCAGGCGGATCTGGACCGGCTGAGTTCGGATATTTCCGCATTGAACGGCCTGAGCAACAGGGTGGCGGAAGATGCGGGCATGGCGGAATTCCTGCTGGACTCCGCCCGCGCCACCTATGGACTGGCGGGGGCCATCGATGAAGATCACCGCCAGTTGGGAATTCTGGAAGATGAAACCAACCGCAGCCTGGTGCTCATCCAGCGCCTGCTGGGAGAGCTCTCGAACGACATCACCCGCCAGACCGCCTATGTCGCCAATGAACGGGCGCGGCTGACCAATCTTTCCAACGGCATCAAACATGGGGAAATACTTGGCGAGCCTCTTGCCGCCGCCGCTGCGCCTGCCGCCCCTGCTCGTCAGACCGCTGCAGGCGCCCTTTCGATCGGCGGCAAGCCTCTTGTAGTGATCCGCTTCGACAAATCCAATGTGGATTACGAGCAGTCGCTCTACACCGCCCTGTCACGCGCATTGGAAAGCCGCCCGGAGGCCCGTTTCGATGTGGTTTCCGTCGCCCCCGCCACGGGCAGTCCCGCGGAAATGCGCCGCAGCCAGACCCAGTCGCGGCAAAACGCTGAAGGCGTCATGGCCGCCATCGCCGATATGGGGCTGCCCGCCAGCCGCCTCAGTATCTCCTCCACCACCAGCGGCGATGTCTCTATCAACGAGGTGCGGGTTTACATGCGCTGAACGCGCTAGGCTCCAGGCCCAGGACAAAGGACGCCGCCTGACGGCGGCCCATCAGCCCCACGAAACGCCCGCTTAAATTTTGTGGGATAAGTTTCACGGAAGCTGGTTTATGATAAGGCCCTCCAGGGCCGACCCGCCCTGTCCTGCAAATGAGAGCCAGTAGTAATGTCAGTTGAAGAGTACAAGCGCGCGGCCGCGCTGAAGGCGCTGGAATATGTTACGGACGGGATGCGTCTGGGCATCGGCACCGGTTCAACCGCCGATCTCTTCATCCAGGCGCTGGGGGAGAAAGTGGCGCGTGGCCTGCGGATTATCGGGGTCGCCACCTCCCTGCGCAGCGAAGTGCTGGCGCGCCAGCATGGCATTCCGCTGGTGGACATCGATGCAGCAGGGATACTGGATCTGACCGTGGACGGGGCGGATGAAATTGATTCCGATCTGCGTCTGATAAAGGGCGGCGGCGGCGCGCTGTTGCGGGAAAAAATCGTCGCCAGCGCGTCAAACCGCGTGCTGATCATTGCGGATGAAACCAAGCTAGTGCCGCAATTGGGCGCTTTTCCCCTGCCGGTCGAAATCAGCCCCTTTGCGTGGAAGACCATTTCGCGGCGCATCCGCGACAATCTCTCTCATTTCGATGTGGGAAATGTTGCGGTGGCGCTGCGGCGGGACGCGAAAATGTCCTCATTCCTGACCGATGGCGGGCATTATATTCTGGATTGCGATCTGAAACGCATTGGCGATCCCCAAGGTCTTTCGGCGTTTCTCAGCCAGGTTCCCGGGGTGATGGAGCATGGGCTGTTTATCGGCCTGGCGAGCGCAGCCATCATCGCAGGCCCCAGTGGCGCACGGATCATACGGCCCGAAGGCAGCCTGTTTCCCGTGCTCTGATTTCCCTGCCATTCTTAAAGGAAGCCGCCAGATGACGAAATATGATTATGACCTGTTTGTGATTGGCGGCGGTTCGGGGGGCGTGCGCGCCGCCCGTATGGCGGCGGGTCACGGCGTCAAGGTCGCCATCGCGGAAGAGTTCCGCTACGGCGGGACCTGCGTCATTCGCGGCTGCGTACCCAAGAAGCTGTTCGTCTACGCCAGCCATTTCAGCGAAGACTTCGAAGACGCGGCCGGATTCGGCTGGCGCGTGGGAGAACGCCGGTTCGACTGGTCTGCGCTGATCGCCAATAAGGACAGGGAAATCGCGCGTCTCAGCGCCCTTTATGAAAGAGGGCTGCAAACGGCTGGAGTGGACATCCTTCGCTCACGCGCCACCCTGCGCGATGCGCACACAATTCATCTGTCTGCTGACGATAGGGTGATTACGGCCGGCAGGATCCTGATCGCGACCGGAAGCTGGCCTGCTCTCCCACGGATCCCTGGAATTGAACATGCGATCACCTCCAACGAAGCGTTCCATCTGCCGCAACTGCCGCGCCGCATCGTCATCGTCGGCGGCGGGTATATCGGGGTCGAATTCGCCGGAATTTTTGACGGATTGGGGGTTGAAACCGTTCTTGTCCACCGGGGGGCGGAAATCCTGCGCGGGTTTGACATGGATCTCCGCAGCGGTCTGCGCCAGGAAATGATGCGCAAGGGCATTGACGTGCGGGTCAACGCCACCCCCGCAAGCATCAGCCGGCAAGCCGATGCCTTTCAGGTAAATCTTGAGGATGGCTCCACAATCGAGAGCGATTGCGTGATGTACGCCACCGGACGCACGCCCAATACAAAAGGGCTGGGCCTGGAGGCGGCGGGCGTCGCCCTGAACGCCCGCGGCGCGATTGAGGTGGATGAATATTCGCACACGAATGTTGAAAATATCTGGGCGCTTGGCGACGTGACGGACCGGGTCAATTTGACCCCCGTAGCGATTCATGAGGCCATGCGCTTTGTTTCCACCGTATTTGGAGACAAGCCTCTTCCCGTGGACCATGAACTGATTCCTACGGCCGTATTCAGCCAGCCTTCGCTTGGAACCTGCGGCCTGACGGAGGAAGACGCCCGAAAGCGTTACGAGCGGATAGACATCTACAAGGCGCAATTCAGGCCCATGAAGCACACCCTTTCCGGGCGGGAGGAGCGCATGATGATGAAGCTTGTCGTCGATGGGGAAAGCGACAGGGTGCTGGGATGTCACATTCTGGGGCCTGATGCGGGGGAAATGATCCAGTGCCTGGGCGTCGCCATCAAGATGGGCGCAACGAAAACGGATTTCGACGCCACCATGGCCGTCCATCCCACAGCAGCCGAAGAATTCGTCACCTTGAGAGAGAAATGGTCAGCACAGGGAT
>DMKG01000083.1:10338-12818 GCA_003454415.1 Alphaproteobacteria bacterium | reverse complement strand
TCAGCACAGGGATAAGCGCGCGAGGGGCGCAGGACCTCGCCCCCGCAACCGGCAGGATCCGCCATAATGCGCCGCCGTTTATTATCCCCTTGCGGAGGAATTTATAAATAGTACTATCGTTTCAATGAATGAGAACACACCCCGGAATTGGGCAGGCGGCGGTCCGAAGAACCCATTGGGGACGGATGGTTTGGGGCGGGACAATGAACGCGGGACTGATATCCGCTGATTCTGCAGAAACTCACTGGCTTTCCAGCAGAACAGCCTTTGTTCTCGCAGTTATTCTATCCATCTCCACATTCGTATTCGACATAATTGCCCCGCCTTATATGGCCCTCAGCGTCATGCCCTATTTTCTGGTCGTCGCCATTTCAGCCTGGATGCGGCCAAGACTGGCGCCCTTTTACTGGTTCGCCCTGTGCAGCGCGCTTGCCCTGGTGGGCGTGATCATCAAGGCGCCTGAAACGCCGGGACTGATGTTTATGAACCGGCTCGTGACCATATCTCTGCTTTTCATTGTGAGCCTTCTTGCCTTTCTGCGCCAGAGGTCGGAGGCGCAATTGCTTCAGACCAATGAACGGCTGGGGCAGGAAGTCGCGAACCGCACCCAGGAACTGGAACACAGCAACAAGCAGCTGCATGCAAGCCTTCAGGAACTGCAGTTGGCCAAGGCCAGCGCGGATGCCGGAAACAACGCCAAAAGAAGGTTTCTGGCGCAGATGAGCCATGAACTGCGCACGCCCCTCAATGCGGTGCTTGGTTTTTCCGACGCCATGCGCCAGCAAATACTTGGGCCCCTCGGAAATTCGAATTATCTGCTGTACAGCAACGCCATTCATGAAAGCGGCGGCGCCCTGTTGAACATGCTTGAATCCATTCTGGTTGCGTCTCAGCTGGAAAGTGCGGAATACACTTTGAGGGAAGAAAACGTTGATATCCGTCCACTGATCAATGAGGTGGTTGCGGCAGAGACAGGGGAGGCGAATGCCAAGCAGTTGAACTGGCGTATAGAAATTCAGCCCGGGTTGCCCCTTCTGCGCGCTGACCGGGCCGCCGTGCGGCGGATGCTGGCCAGCCTGCTGTCCAACGCCGTGAAGTTTTCCCCCGACAGGGCCGTTCTGCAGGTGCTGGTGAAGGCGGACCAGGACGGAATAAGCATTGAAATCCATGATCAGGGCGAGGGCATTGCGCCACAGGACCTTGAGCTTTTTCTGCAACCGTTCGAGACGGGATATAGCGCTGAAACGGCTGGAAAGGGCGGCGCTGGGCTTGGCCTTTCCATTTCACTGGGGCTGGCCAGGCTTCACGACGCCATGCTGAAACTTGAAAGAGGCAATCCGGACGGCACCATTGCCATCCTGGCGTTTCCGCCGGAAAGAAGCATAGAAGCGCGTCATTCCGGGAACGTCCTCAATTAACACGCGGCGCGCTCCGCCGGGGGCATGAAGGGTTTTACCCCGTCCGTTTTTTACGCGCGAAATACAGTTCGGCCATCAGGCCAAACAACTGCATCACATTGGCAGGCGCCATATCGCCGCTGAACTCCCGGTAGAGAGACGCCACATTCACCACAATACGTTCCGCATCCCCCCAGCTATCGTAATCCCCAAGCGCGATATCGCGCGCTGCGTCTTCGGCGGTCATGCCTGCGTCATAGCGTTTACGCGCCTCTGCGGAAATATATTCCAGATAGGCTTTGACGGCCTGTACGCCGCGTTTGTCCGTGATTGGACCATGCCCGGGAACGATCACCTCCACATCCATCTCCAGAATGCGTTCGCAGGCGCGGATCCAGTTGCCGGCCGGCCCCTCCCACATGATTGGCGTGCCATCGATGAACAGGATGTCGCCAGTGAACAGCAGCCTGTCGCCTGGTATATGAACCAGCGTATCTCCTGCGGTGTGCGCCGGACCGATATTGAGAAGGTCGATCCGCTTGACGCCAACCGTCAGGGATAATTCCCGCTCAAAAGTGCGGGTGGGCAGAGTCTGGGTGACGCCGGCAAAATCAAATGGCGCGAAGACTTCCGCAAAAAATTTGCCCGGCAACCCCATGGACGCGGCGTTCGCCTGCATCGCCGCGAGGCGCGAAGGCGGGTCGGCCGCCATCTGTTCGGCAGTGGCGCGCGCGGCGACGATCTCCGCCCCCGGCACGCATTGATTGCCATTGTAATGGTCGCCATTCGCATGGGTATTGACGATGGTCCCGATTTCCGCCGCCTGCGGTTCGGCGCGGCGCATGGCGGCCAGCATCTCCAGGGTCAACGGCGCGTCGAATAGCGTATCCACCAGAAGCGACTGTCCCCCATCGCAGATCAGGCCAGCATTGCTCCAACCCCAGGAACCGTCAGGCTGCAACCAGGCGTAGAGGCCGTCACCCAATTCGTGCAGACCGCGCGTATAGGTGAATTTGCCTAGTCCCAATGTCATGCGCGACCCTTGATGGAAGGAAAAAATTTAACCGTTAATGTGATGCAGGT
>DMKG01000083.1:7034-10126 GCA_003454415.1 Alphaproteobacteria bacterium | reverse complement strand
AACTAGTGAATTATTATTATATCCTGTAAACTGTATCTTAGCCTCATTGGTGTCAGATCATTTTCCCGGATACATTTTATTTGGCTTAAAGCTGATGTCACGCAGAAAAATCTCCAGATCTCTGATTGCCGGCCTGTTTACGGGTTTAGGCTCAATCGGCGCCTTTGCTTTTGGCCTTGCGGTGATAGCGCCGGGGATATATTTGCCTGACGGCGCGCAGAACGGCGCTCAGGAATCACCGGCCGATCGGGAGGAAACGGCGTCAGACTTTGGGGGCCCCTCTTCTCAATTTGCCCCGGATACTCCTCCTGAGATTTTTTACAGGGGCGCCTCTCCAGAATTCAACGGATCGCCAGAACGCCGCACCAACCCCGCAGAAGGCCTGGCCGATGGTTCTGATAGTGGCCAGTTGCCTGATAATGATCCCGTTGAAGACGGGAGCAGCGCCGTTTTCAGGGCTGCTGATGCGCCCGGCGGCGACGTCCGTGATGGCCCCCCGGGTCAGGGCGATTCTGCCAGCGGTTTTGGCCGCGCCGGTGGTTTTGGCGTTTCCCGTCAGGGCCTGTCTCGAGGATTTGCGGGCGGTGGCGTGAATGAGGATGCTGGATCCGTGCTTGCCAGCCTCGACATCCTCCCGGACAATCTGGATGGCGGCGCGCCTGATCCCGTTGAAGGCGCTAACGGGCCCGGGAATGGCCCGCCCCTCTCCGAAACCGCACCAGGAAATCCCTTCCCGTCCCTATTACCCGTAGTGGGAGCAGGCGGTCCCCGATCCACGCCAGTTCCGGACGTGGATCCATTTCTCTTCCCTCCCGCAGGGCTTCGTTCCCCGCCGGCTCCCGAGACGCCAGATGATAACGGTGACGGCGCCCCACCTTCCCCTCCGGACGCCAATCAGGGACCAACTTCCGATCCTGTTCCCGAAGCCGGCCTCGTAATTCCTTCCAGCCCGGTACACCTGTCTCCCGTACGGGAGGTCCCCGAGCCCGGGAGTTTGGGTCTTATCGGTCTTGGCCTGCTGGGAATGCGTTGGGTCCGGCGGACCCGGCGGCGCGCTGAATTCTGACCGCTGCCGCGTCCGGGAACGGAACGGCATCGTCACTTTCAGCAATGGTATTTGTTTGCCTGGCGGTCCGCACTATAATCGCCGGAAAAACGAGCGTTACCGGGGGAGAAAACGATGACCCTTACGACAGAACCGCGGAAAGTAGACGCGGAATCCGCGCCCGTCTCGCCGCGCATGTTCGCCCATGCGGTGTTCGCCACGGGGCAATATGAGCAAATGATCGAATGGTACGGCAAAGTACTGAATGCGCGTGTCGTGGCGGGCGGTCCTTTTCTTACCTTTATGAGCTTCGATCAGGAACATCACCGGCTCGCTTTCATCAATCAGCCAAAACTGATGACCAGGGATGGCAAGCAGGCCGGCCTCGACCATCTGGCCTATACGCTTCCGGATCTCGGCACCCTGCTGAACACTTATGCGCGGCTGAAGAAAGCGGGCATTATGCCGGTATGGCCCGTCAATCACGGGCTGACCACCTCCCTGTACTATCAGGATCCGGACGGCCACCGGGTTGAGTTTCAGGTGGATAATTTCGACACCGTTGAAGAATTGCAGGGCTGGTTTTCCAGACCGGAATTTGCGGACAATCCCATCGGGGTGGGCTTTGATCCTGAAGCCCTGATTACTCTCTATGAGGCGGGCGCGCCGCGCTCCGAGTTGATCCGTATTGGCTGGCCGGAGGTAAAAACAGAGCAAATCTGACTGTCGTGGCCCGCAGAACAGTCTGACAATGTTTGCGCCAGAGAGCGCTTCGTGATAGGAGGCTATGCTCTTTCTGCATATGCTGAATGAGTGAAGGGTGACGTGGCGGAATGGTTACGCAGCGGATTGCAAATCCGTCTATCCCGGTTCGATTCCGGGCGTCACCTCCAGCATTCACCTACTAATTCCCCTCCCGTGAGGCAGAGATGATGGATTACGCGGCCGCGAGGCAGAATATGGTGGAAAGCCAGTTACGTCCTGCCGGAATATCCGAGGCCACGCTGCTGCGGGCGGCGGCGGAAATACCGCGTGAAATCTTTCTGGAGCCGGAGGTCCGGTCTACTGCCTATAGCGAAGCGGCGGTTTGCATCGCGCCCGGGCGTTTCATGCTCTCGCCGCTGAGCGCCTGCTGGTTATTGCAGGGCGCGTCGATCGGGCAGAATGAAGTCGTTCTGGTGGTTGGGGCGGGCGATGGATATATGGCCGCTCTTGCCGCCAAACTCGCCAGCACCGTCATTGGACTGGAATGCGATTCGGCGCTGGCGGCGCGCGCCGCGTTGCTGTTCACCCAGCTAGGCCTGGACAATATTGCAATGATAGAAGGTGAGCTCGCCGCAGGCGATGCCAGGCAGGCCCCGTTTGATGTCATCATCGTCAATGGAGCGGTTGAGGCGGGACTTGATCCATTAACCGCGCAACTTTCCGATGGCGGGCGGCTGGTATGTGTGGAAAATGAAAATGGCGCCGGACAGGCGCGGCTTTACCGCCGGGATGGGGACAGTGTCTCCAGCCGCCCCATCCGTAATATCAGCGCGCCGCTGCTGACGGGTTTTGCAAAAGCCAAGGCGTTCAGTTTTTGAGGAATAGATCCGCGCGGCGGGAGGCCACGGCGACTATCGGCTTTCAGCCGTAACGGTGCAGTTCAGGCCCGTTTTCGCGTAACCAGCGGGTCGCCTGTTCGGGATTTTTGATCCGTTTCGCCACCAGCTTCCAAAAGGCCGGCCCATGATTCATCTGCAATAAATGAGCGGCTTCATGAGCCGCCACATAATCAAGGATTGCAGGAGGCGCCATGATCAACCGCCATGAAAAAGAGATATTCCGGTCCGGAGAACAGGAACCCCAGCGGGTTTTCTGATCACGGACACTGATGCGCCCGACTTTCGCTCCAAGCGCGGCCGCATGTTCCTGAACCGCCTCGCTGAGCGCGGTATGGGCGCGGAATTTCAGCCATTCGGTCAGACGCGCTGCAACATCGCGGCGCGGACCTGGCACCAGAATGGCGTTCTGCCGGCGGATGATCATTTCACCCGGAGTATTCAGC
>DMKG01000083.1:5204-6766 GCA_003454415.1 Alphaproteobacteria bacterium | reverse complement strand
CGCCTCTATCTTGTGCAACCGGCCCCGAAACGGGATTTCAGCGCCATGCACAAAGGGGACCGGCCTGACCTGACCGGCCATTTTTTCCGTAAGCCAGTCCGCATGCTCCTGGACAAAACGCATAGCAGTACGTGTATCAAGGAAGGGGGGCGCCACCAGAGTTGCAGCCCCAGGCTTGGGATCAACCCTTAAGGTCATCCGCCGCGCCCTGGGGTTTCGCAATATGGTTAAGTCAACACTGCTCCCATCCAGATCAACGACATAATTTTCCACCGGCCTTTTCATGACGTCTTTCAGGCTGCTTTCTTGTTGTAAAGGGAACCCACGCCCGATGGCGCATCGTGTTTGAGCGCCGGGAAATATGCCACGAATACCGCCTTGCTGGCAAAGTTTATTGCGGGTTTTAACCTTGATTTTCAGGGCCTTTTATCCACAGGCCGGATAAGCCGCCGGCCTGGAAACCATCACCCCATGACCGGATGGGTGCGGATGAAATCCCGTATTTTGGGCGCAATTTCATTCCGCCACCGCCTGCCGTTAAATACCCCGTAATGCCCCACGCCGGGCTGCACATAGTCCTCACGCTTACTGGCGGACAGATTAACGCACAGATCATGGGCTGCCTGTGTCTGTCCAATACCGGAGATGTCGTCGTTCTCGCCTTCGATGGTCAGCAGAGCGGTCTTGCGGATTTCCCCAGGGTTCACGGATCGCCAGCGATGGGTAGCCTCGCCTTTCGCCAGACTGTGCTTTTGAAAGACCTCACTGACTGTCATCAGATAAAATTCCGCCGTCAAATCCATGACGGACAAATACTCGTCATAAAATTCGCGATGCGCGTCAGCGCTGTCGCCATCCCCCTTGATGAGATTTGCGAAAAAGTCGCGATGCGCATTCAGATGGCGATCCAGATTCATGTGCATGAAGCCGCTTAACTGCAGGAAACCGGGATATACCGGTCGCATAAATCCCCGATTCGGTAGCGGCACACGCGTGATCAGATTATGCTTGAACCAGGATAGAGGCCGCTCCTGGGCCAGATTGTTGGGGATGGTCGGACTTCGCCTTGTGTCTATGGGACTGCCCATCAGGGTCATGGTGGCGGGTTGAAGGGGATGATTTTCCGCCGCCATAAGCGCAACCGCCATCAGCACCGGCACCCCCGGCTGGCATACCGCCATCACATGGGAGTTGGGCCCCAGCAAGCGTATGAATTCTATGACGTAATCGATATAATCATCCAGGTCGAAACGGCCTTCGCTCAGGGGCGTCGTGCGGGCGTCGCGCCAATCGGTAATATAGACGTTATGATCCGGCAGCATGGCCTCTACAGTGCCGCGCAGCAGTGTGGCCCAATGCCCCGACATGGGGGCCACCATCAGCAGTCTGGGTTCTTGTTCCAGCGCCGGATCATCACTAATCCGTTTGAAATACTTCAACTGACAGAAGGGTTTGCGCAAGACGATCTCTTCTTCAATCGCGACGGTTTCGCCCTTGATTTGTGTGCTCGCCAGATTGAAAGAGGGCTTGCTGTAGCGCCTGGTAGCACGCTCCGCCACCTC
>DMKG01000083.1:4393-4950 GCA_003454415.1 Alphaproteobacteria bacterium | reverse complement strand
TCGCATCAGGCCCGGCGCGGCCGGCGAATAGGACAAAGGGCTTGCCGGGTTATTCAGAAAGAAACGGCCCGTCCTCAAGGCGCTGCGAAATGGGGTCACGGCCGCATGTCCCATTTCATAAGCATGATAAAGCATGAAAAATACCCTCTTTTCTTACTACGGCTCCATAAGCCCAGCCGTGCAACGGCTGTCCGGCTAATATTGTGCATTGCAACATAAAGTGCAAGCGGCATCTGAGACAGGCCGGAATTATGTGTTGAATGCAAGTTTTTCCCAGTTTTATTAATAACTTGCTAAAAAAGGGCTTCAACATGACGTCTGTCTTTTTGAATAAGTAAAACCCGTATGAAGAACAATCTAGAGCAGTTAATTATTACTAAAATCCCGATTGCGCCGTTGCGGGACAAGATAACCGGCTTCAGACGTGAATAATTTTTTGCTTCAGTTTGGGTGGAAATAAATTGTTAACCATTACTATTTAAATTTTCCAATAGCTGTCGCATGGAATCGTTCCCCAACGCTTCCGCTCTGCCGGACGGCTCCCTGTTGAAACTTGG
>DMKG01000083.1:1028-4229 GCA_003454415.1 Alphaproteobacteria bacterium | reverse complement strand
GACGGCTCCCTGTTGAAACTTGGGCCGCAAATATTGCGGCCCATTTTTTTTGCCTGGCTGGTCTTGCCATTCACCTCAAATTTTCGCCGCAAGTGTGATGCGTTCCAGCGACAGCCGTCGAAATTTGATTTATAAAAAATCCTTTAAAGCAAAAAATTCAAAGTAGAGGCTTAAGGATATGAGCAGTGAATCTTCAAATGCGCTAGAGAGACTGCCTTCTGGCGGAGGCGTAACGGCGTTTGCCGAATCGAATCTTTTTCATCGTCTATATGACCAGTCCATGTCCATGGTGCGTGATGCAGCGGAATATCTTGAACTTGAAGGCGTGCTGGAACGTCAGCAATTATCCGAGAAAATGAGCCTGGTCTTTGCCTGCGAATCCATGCGGCTAACGACGCGCCTGATGCAGATTTCGGCATGGCTTCTGGCCATGCGGGCGTTGAGCGAGGGCGAAATTTCAGAGGACGATATCCCGGCAAAAGGCTTCCGGATCAGCGCGAAAGAAGTCTGCCTCGGGGGTCCGGTGCGGGGCGCTGGTCTGCTGCCGGTCCGGCTGATTGAAATGCTGCAAGCCAGCAGGGCGCTTTACGAGCGCGTGTTACGCCTCGATCAGATTCTGTTTGAAAGAAATCCGCAGCAGCCTGTCCAGAATCCGGTTATTTTCCAGCAGGCGCGCCTGGAGCAGGCTTTCGGGGCCATATAGATCATCTTTCTGCGTTCAGCTGGCTTTATCTGAACGCAGGCTATTCATTCTCCTGCATTTTATACAGCCGTTCTGTCTTCCACAGGCGATCCTTGATGATTCCGTTGTTCGGGTCTAGCTCAAGAGCCTTGCGCAGATCCGCCAGCGTTTTATCCCGTTCTCCCTTGAGATGATACACCATGCTACGGTTCAGATAGAGCTGCGCCGCAGGTTGATAGTTCAACGCTTCCAGGCGGCGCAAATCCGCCAGCGCGCCGTCGAGATCTTTCAACTGACGCCGCGTGATCGCCCGGATCATCAAACCGTCTTTATCGTCAGGTTCAAGCTCCAGCAGGGCGTCGAAATCCGGCAGAGCCGTGGCTGGCCTTTCGGTGGTCAGATAGGCCTGACCGCGGTTGAACAGCGCCACGATCATCTGTTCTCTGGAAAGCCCCCCCAGCCTGATGGCGAGATTGCAATTCGCCGCCCGGATAACAGCATTTTCCGCAGGTCCCTGGCAGGCTTCGAATTCGGCTTCTCCGGCCAGGGCGCCGCCCGACAGCAGCAGGGCGGCGCTCCATACACCCATGAACATGCTCACCCGTTTCATGGACTTCAGTATTGAACCCGTTGGGTCGTTCCGCCATCGACGACAAGATTGACCCCGGTGATAAAACTTGCCGCCGGACTGGCGAGAAACACGACCGCATTCGCCACTTCTTCCGGCGTCGCCATGCGTTTCATGGGATTGCGGGCCACAGTTTCCCTGAACCGGTCGGGCGCCGCCTTTTCCACCTGATGCCAGACGCCGCCTTCGAAATACACCGCCCCCGGCGAGACGGTATTCGCCCGCATATTACGCGGGCCCAGGGCGCGTGACAGACCGCTTACATAATGGATCAGCGCCGCCTTGACCGCACCGTAAGCCTGGGGGCCGAAGGTCCCCGATACGGAAGCAATACTGCCGACGACCGTAATAGAACCGGCGGAGGATTTTTCCAGATGGGGCATGGCGGCCTCGACGCTGCGCACCGTACCCAGAATGTCCACCTGGTAGCCCGCCTCCCAGTCCTTCTCCCGCGCCATCATGGCCATGGCGCTGACATTCTGCACCAGGATATCCAGGCCGCCAAAAGCCGACGCCGCGCCATCTATGGCGGCTTTCAGCGCCGTTCCATCGCCGCGCAGGTCAGCGGCAAGTCCGAAGGCCCGGGCGCCTGTCCCCCGTCCGATGGTCTCCAGCTCCGCCACCGTATCCTTGACCCCCGCTGCATCGCGGGCGCAGATTCCCACATCGGCGCCTTCAGAAGCCAGCAGACGGGCGATGCGCAAGCCGATGCCCTTGCTTGCCCCGGTAACAAAGGCCTTTTTGCCTTTCAATCCCAGATCCATGAACGCCTCCCTGATATAGCTGGTTTGTATTAACCATTTTCTTGTCTGTTAACCATTTTGGAGTAAAACTTCCGGCAATGTAATCATTATTTCCAGTCAGACATCTCAAAGGATTCTCATGCAATCTGATATTTCCTCCCTGTTCCCGTCTGAGGGAGGAGATTGCGTTTCCCGCTTTTTATCATCTGCGGCTTTTTGATTATCGGAGTTTGGCATGTCCGCTATCACTCTTTTACATGTTTTTCCGACATTTGCCGCTGGCGGCGCCCAGATGCGCCTGGCGGCGCTGGCCAACCACTGGGGCAAGAAATACCGTCACATCATCATCGCGCTGGATGGCGTTTATGATTGCGCCGAGAAATTCGAATCCGGCGTGGATTACGAACTGCGCCGCCTCGAATTCACCAAAGGCAATTCATTCTCTGCCCTGAAGTCGAATCTCCTTCAATTCTTACGCCTGCAACGGGCCTGGCGTCCCGATCTTCTGCTGACCTATAATTTCGGGGCCATCGAATGGGTGCTGGCGAATTTTCTGGGTCTTACCCCCCACATTCACATCGAGGACGGTTTTGGCCCGGAAGAAGCGAATGGCCAGCAGCTGCCGCGCAGGGTCTGGCTGCGACGCGCGGGACTGGCCTTTGGCAAACATCTGATCGTTCCCTCCAGAACGCTCTACGATATCGCCTCGCAAAATTGGCTGCTGCCGGAGCGAAAGATCAGCTTTATTGCAAATGGCGTAGATTGCCAGCGTTTCGCAAACGGACATTACGGCAATGAGCCCCCGCTGTTCTCCCGCCGGCCGGATGAAATCGTGATCGGCGCCCTGGGCGCCCTACGGGAGGAAAAGAACCTGCCACGCCTGGTGCGGGCTTTCGCTCTGATCGGGGATCACCCCAATGCGCGCCTGGTGATTGCAGGATCAGGACCTGCGCGGGCGGCGGCGGAGGCCCAGGCCGCCGATCTTGGGATCAGCGGGCGGATCACCTTCACAGGCCATGTCACGCATCCGGAACGGTCGTACCGCCTGTTTGACATTTTCGCCCTTTCGTCGGATACGGAACAGATGCCGCTCGGCATGCTGGAGGCGATGGCGGCGGGACTGCCCGTGGCGGCTACCGATGTAGGGG
>DMKG01000083.1:601-780 GCA_003454415.1 Alphaproteobacteria bacterium | reverse complement strand
CGATGGCGGCGGGACTGCCCGTCGCGGCTACCGATGTAGGGGACGTCAAACGACTCCTGCCCCTGGAAAGCACGCCCTATGTCAATGGCTGTTTCGATGACGAATTGGCCGTTTCCCTGACAAAACTGTGCGCCGACGCCGCCCTGCGCAAGAGGCTGGGCGCAGCAAACGCCCGGCAT
>DMKG01000083.1:0-410 GCA_003454415.1 Alphaproteobacteria bacterium | reverse complement strand
GCGCAGCAAACGCCCGGCATGCGGCTAAATATTACAGCCTTCAGCGCATGTGTCAGGAATATGACGAGACCTTCATGCGCTTCGCGCGCGGGCAAAACGCGGAAATTCAGGCCGCGTCCATATCCAGCGCATAGCCCGCGCCCCGCACGGTTCGGATGATATCCGGCGCGCCCTCGACATCAAGCGCCATGCGCAGACGCCTTATATGCACATCCACCGTGCGGGTTTCGACATAGATGTCGCGCCCCCATACGTGATCCAGCAATTGTTCGCGGCTGAACACCCTTCCAGGCCGTTCCAGCAGAAAACGCAGCATACGGAATTCCGTTGGGCCAAGCTGCACAGGCACATTGTCACGGCAGACCCTGTGGGCGCTGACGTCCATGACGATTATCTCGTGAAGCCGTTCT
>DMKG01000041.1:8519-9656 GCA_003454415.1 Alphaproteobacteria bacterium | reverse complement strand
CCGAACCAGCCCACCCACAGCAGGGAGGCGCCGATCAGGCTGAGAACAAGATTATGCGGCGCAAAATTATGCCCGCCTCCCCCGGCCCCATAGCCCGCGCGTTTGCCGATGATGATGGCGGCCACAAGCCCGGCGACGCCGGCATTGATATGCACCACAGTGCCGCCTGCAAAATCCAGCACGCCTTCACCCGCAAGCACGCCCATGGGATGCCAGACCCAGTGCGCAATGGGCGCATAAACGATCAGCGACCACAGGGCCATGAACACCAGCATTGCGGAAAACTTCATTCTGTCCACAAATGCGCCGGTGATCAGGGCGGGAGTGATGATGGCGAAAGTCATCTGAAACATCATGAAAACGCTTTCAGGAATGGTGAAGACCACCTCTGCCTCTTCCCCCATCCCGGCGCCAAGCACCAGCGGGCCCTCCATAGCCAAGCCCTGCAGCATGAACTTGCTCATATCGCCAACCAGCGGCGTGCCATTCCCAAAGGCGAGACTGTAGCCCAACACGGTCCACAGGACGGCGATCAGGCAGCAGATTGCAAAACTCTGCGTCACCGTCGCCAGAACGTTCATCTTGCGCACCATGCCGCCATAAAACAGGGCAAGGCCCGGAATGGTCATCAGCAGCACCAGCGCAGTGGAAGTCAGCATCCAGGCTGTGTCGCCGGAATCTATGGCGGGCGCAGGCGCAACCGCTTCGGCGGCCTCCTGGGCGAGCGCCGGTTCGATCAGCGCGCCCGCCAGCGCGGCGACCGCCGCAAACAGATAATATCGGACAAGATTTTTCATGATGCTCTCCTAAGCGGGATTACAGGGCGTCAGCGTCTTTTTCGCCGGTGCGGACGCGAACCACCTGGTCAAGAGGGGAAACAAAGATTTTGCCGTCGCCGATTTGACCGGTCCGCGCCGCTGCGACGATGGCGTCGACAACGGCGTCGACCTGATCGGTCGCCACCCCGACCTCAAGCTTCAATTTGGGTAAAAAACTGACGGCATATTCGGCGCCCCTGTAGATTTCCGTGTGTCCCTTCTGCCTGCCATAACCCTTGACTTCTGTTACCGTCATCCCTTCGATGCCTAGTCGGGTCAGCGCTTCTCGCACCTCATCGAGTTTGAACGGCTTGATGAT
>DMKG01000041.1:7992-8290 GCA_003454415.1 Alphaproteobacteria bacterium | reverse complement strand
TCGAGTTTGAACGGCTTGATGATTGCCATTATGAGTTTCATTGGCCCTGTTCCTTTCGCTTCAGCCGCATCTGATACGGCGTGGAGGGTTAAATTCAAAAACGGCGCCAGTTTGTGACATGTGCTGCAAAGGCAAATTTAACTGAAAAGTAAGAAGAATTTTAATGCGATTTAGAAAATAAAATTTTAATGGATTCTTTTTGCCTGTTTTTTAGGCTGGTTGCCTGCCATTTGTGCGGAATTGAGGATGAGAAATTCTACTGACATTGTCGTGGCTGGCGGAGGACTCACGGGCATGA
>DMKG01000041.1:0-7777 GCA_003454415.1 Alphaproteobacteria bacterium | reverse complement strand
CAAAGCACAGGCCTGTGCTTTGGGGCAGGTGGGCTTTTCCGTCATTCTGCTCGATGAAAAACCGGTTTCCCGTCAACCGGGGCGGCCTTTCGATGGACGGGTATCCGCGCTGGGCCGCGCTTCCTGCCGTTTGCTGGAGGCGCTGGAGCTTTGGCCGGCGATCGCGCCTGACGCCCAGCCGATACGGGATATTCTGGTGAGTGATGGACGGCTGGGCCGCAGACCCTCTCCGCTGCATCTGCATTTCGATCATCTTGACGGCGCTGCGGGCGAGGCGGGCGAACCGCTGGGCCATATCATCGCGAATCAGCAACTCCGCACCGCCCTGCACAAAGCTATTTCCCTGCTGCCCCGGGTTTCCATCCGGTCGCCGGCGCGGGTAAGCGCCATGGAGAGGGATGCGTTTGGCGTCACGCTTACTCTTGAGGATGGTGAGACGTTACGCGCCCCTCTCTGCATTGCGGCGGATGGAAGCGGTTCGCCCTTGCGGGAGATGGCCGGGATCAGATCAATTACATGGGAGTATGCGCAAACCGGAATTGTGGTGACGGCGCATCATGAACGGCCCCATGACGGTGTGGCGCATGAATATTTCCTGCCTGGCGGGCCGTTCGCCATCCTGCCCATGACGGGAAACCGTTCTTCGCTGGTGTGGACCGAACCGCACGCGCGGGCGAAGGCGCTTTTCGCGCTGGATCAGGACAGCTTCGACGCGGAGCTCCGCGCCCGCTTCGGCGCGCAATGGGGCAGGATCGAAAGCGATGCTGACCGTTTTCTCTACCCGCTTTCCTTCCGCCATGCGCGCGATTACATCGCTGACCGGCTGGCGCTGGCGGGGGATGCGGCGCACACCATACACCCCATTGCGGGCCAGGGGTTCAATCTGGGGCTTCGGGATGTGGCGGTGCTGGCGGAGGTGCTCCACGACGCCCGGCGTCTGGGATTGGATATTGGCGCCCGCACGGTGCTGGAGCGCTATCAGTCCTGGCGGCGCTTTGACAATGTCTCCCTGTCTCTGATGATGGATATGCTGAACCGCCTGTTCCGCATGGATACGCCGCTGGCGCGCCTGGCGCGCGATATCGGCATGGGGGCGTTTGGCCGGATCGGGCCTTTGCGCCGGCTGGCAAGCCGGCATGCGGCGGGAGATATGGGCGACCTCCCCAAACTGCTGCGCGGCGAGGCGCTATAGGCCGGACATGTTCACGGACACAGCCTGTAGCCCCCCTGATCGGTGATCAGCAGGCGCGCCTGAGAGGGGTTTTCCTCTATCTTCTGGCGCAGGCGGTAGATATGGGTCTCCAGCGTATGGGTGGTGATGGCCGGATTATATCCCCAGATTTCATGCAGCAGCACTTCCCGGCTGGTCACCTGATTGCCCGCCCGGTACAGAAATTTCAGAATGGCGCTCTCTTTCTCCGTGAGACGGATCTTGCCGCCGGCCTTTTGCTGGTGTTGCAGCAATTTCACGGCTGGCTTGAAGTGATAGGGCCCGATATTGAACACCGCGTCCTCGCTCTGTTCATGCTGACGCAACTGGGCCCGCACGCGGGCCAGAAGGACGCCAAAGCGAAAGGGTTTGGTCACATAGTCATTGGCGCCGGCTTCGAGCCCCTGAATGGTGTCAGCTTCCGAATCCGCCCCGGTCAGCATGATCACCGGGCATTTGACTCCCGTCTTGCGCATCTCCCTGCAGGCGTCGCGGCCATCCATATCGGGCAGGCCGACATCCAGCAGGATCAGATCCGCATTGGCGTCCCTGACCCATTGCAGTCCTTCCGCCGCCGTATGCACAAGATGGGGTGTGAACTCTTTATGCAAATTGAATTGCTCAGAAAGCGACTGCGCCAGCAACACGTCATCGTCTATGATCAGAATATGTTTTTGAAGATTAACTGGGCTCACCCGTTTTTGGTCCTCCTGACGATGGTCACATTCGCGAATAAGCGCCATTCTATTCCCTCCCGGTCTGAAAATCCAATTGGACCGGCAAGACGCTGTAACTCCGCCGCATCCACAGGCTTAACCAGTAATTTAGGACTTGCGGCGGGACTGCCCATGTGCATTTTGTCACCAATGAGCCTTATTCCGCGCATCCTTGGAAAGCCAGCCGGAAAGCATTCTGGCCTGACGTCATGACAGCGAAACCTTTCCGGATCTCATCAATCACGCAAGTGGAGCGCGCGATCAGCGATTTTCGCCGCGCCCTTCCCGTCGTGATATCCGAGCCGGAGGCGTCCCCCATCGTGGCGCTGGCGGCGGAGCTGGCGGAGCCCGCCGTTCTGCGGGCCGTGACGGACAGCGCCGGCGAACAGGCGCATCTGGCGTTGACCCACAACAGGGCGGCCAGCCTGAAAATCCGCCTGTACACGCCAGAGGTGGTGCTGCTGCCGCAAAAGGGAAAGGGGGGCTGGGAGACGGCTGAAAACGCCCGCGACCTGGCTGATCCCTCCAGGGATCTTGAACTGCCGCTGCGCGGTCCCTTTCAGAGCCTGCGCACCCTGCAAGGAAACGCCTGGGCCGCCGGGATCAAACTGGCGAAACTGGCGCATTTACTGCCCGCTGTCATCGCGGCGCGGCTGCCCGCAACGGCGCCGGCGGATGAATTCGCCCGGGATCATCACTTGCTTTGCGTCTCCGCGCCGGAGATTCTGGATTATGACGTGGCGGCCGCCAGCGAGCTGGCGCAGGTGACCGGCGCGCGCGTGCCGCTGCATGGCGCGGAACAGGCGCGGCTCATCGCTTTCCGCGCGAAAGATGGCGGGCCGGAGCATTTCGCCCTGGTGATCGGCGATCCCGACCGGCATCAGCCGGTTCTGGTGCGGCTGCATTCGGAATGTTTCACCGGGGATTTGCTGGGCTCCATGAAATGCGATTGCGGCGAGCAGTTGCAGGGCGCCATCAAACAGATCAATGAGGCGGGGGGCGGCGTCCTGCTCTATCTGGCGCAGGAAGGCCGTGGCATTGGGCTGATCAACAAGCTCCGCGCCTATCGCCTGCAGGATCAGGGATTTGACACCAATCAGGCGAATGAAAGACTCGGCTTTTCCGTCGATGAACGGATTTTCCTGCCGGCTGCGCGCATGCTCCAACTGCTGGGGGTCAGCCAGGTGCGCCTCATGAGCAATAATCCCGGCAAGGTGGCGGGGCTGGAAACCCAGGATATCAAGGTTGTGGAAAGGGTGCCGCACCACTTCCCAAGCAATGAGCACAACTGGTTCTATCTCAACACCAAACGGGACAAGAGCGGTCATCTGCTGTAACGGCAGGAATTGCCCCCTTGCCGGGGCGGGCAGGGGAATTAACCCCCGGATTCATTGATTTCATTCGATTTTTTATGGTCTGTGTTTTGCAGCTTCATGCCGTGAACCAGCAATATCCAGGATTTCAATGACCATCGATTCCCCCGCCTTCAGTCCCCCGCCCCTCCAGGCCCCCCCCGTGCGCGGAAGTTATTACGCCTTCCCGCTGCGCGGCCGCCTGACGCCCTATGAGGGCGGCACGTTTGCGGAGAGGGGGGAAGCGGGCGCCAGCCTTTCCGGCGCAGCGCGCGAGAGGACGGGAGGATTCTCCTTTGGGGCGCTGATCGACATCATCAATCCGCTGCAGCATATTCCTATCGTTTCCAGCATTTACCGGCGCATCACCGGGGATGAACTTGGCCCCGCAAGCCGGATTGCCGGCGGAGGCCTGTTTTTTGGCGTGATCGGTCTCGCGGGGGCGATGGTGAACGCCTTTCTGGAAAAGACCACAGGCCAGGATGTGGGCGACCGGGTGCTGAGCGCGGCGCTCGGCAAGAAAAAAGACGGGACATCAGAAACCGCGATCGCGACAGCACCCGCAGCGGAACCGGAATACCGCGGTCAGGTCCGCGTGATCCCGCAGGGAAAGCCCGAGGCGGAAGAGCATATCCCACTGGTTCTTCCGGCGCCGGCCTACAAGACCCAGGTGTCAAGGGCGGGCGCGCTGGACCCGGCGACATTCGACGCCCTCGCCCGCACCCTTGGCGGCACGGACCCCATCAAACATCTGGCGCCCGGCGCCGGGAATTAGCAGATTCGCGGTTTCAGGCTTCCGGATGAAGCGCCATCGATTGGCCGCTTCCCCGGTTACATCGGAACGCTAAAACAGATATTCGCGCAGTTTGGCGGCGATCTGATCCGGCGGGGTGTTCGGGCTGAAATGCGCCAGAAATTTTCCGTCCGGCCCCATCAGATAGACGATGCCGGAATGGTCGACCAGATAGCTTTGCGTGTCCTGGTCCTGTGGAGCCTTGTTGAAATAGACCTTGTAGGCTCTGGCGGCGGCGGCGATTTCAGCAGGCGAGCCGGTCAGGCCCATAATCCTGGGGTGAAAATTCGGCATGTAATCGGCCAGCGCCGCCTGTGTGTCGCGTTCCGGGTCTATGGTGATAAACAGGCCCTGAAGCCTGGCGAGTTTTTTGGGATCCTCTCCGTTCAGCGCGTCAAAGGCGGCGCCAATATTCTGCAATTCCGTGGGGCAGACGTCGGGACACGAGGTAAAGCCGAAATAGACCAGGCTCAGATGGCCGGTCAGGGCGGACTCGGTGATTCGCTGACCGTCAGAAGCCGTAAGGCTGAAGGGACCGCCGATGTCGGGGGCGGCGTTTGACCCGGCTCCGGGTGAGCTCTGGAAACGCATCCAGAGCATCAGCAGCAAGGCAGTGGCGGCCAGAGCGGTCAGGGCGAGGATCAGGATACGCTGTCTAGGCAATGTCATGCGCCTTGTTATATAGTGTTCTGCGGGAAAAGGGGACAAAGTCCGTCGGCATGCTGCGAATATCTCATATTCATTGTGGAATTTTAAGCGCCCTGCTGGTGTTGTCGCCTGCCGTGCAAGCGCAAGCGCCATCAAGGGTCATCGATGAGGGCACCGCGCGGCGCGGATATGGCGATCCTCTACCCGGCGGAAGGGGACAGTCGCCGGGTTCGCCGGTGATCAGCATTGTCGACGCCGCCAGGAGCGGCGATGTGTCCGGCGCGCGCGGCGCATTCCTGCTCGGCGAAAGCGTCAACGCCCGTGATGGCCGTGGCAATCCCGCATTGTTGCTGGCGGCGGGTGCGGGAAATGTCGCCGTGATGCGGTTTCTGCTGGAAAAGGGCGCAAACCCCAATCTGTTCGATAGAAAGAAACGCACAACCCCTCTGATCGCGGCCGCGGAGCTGGGTGAGAGCAACATGATCCGGCTGCTGCTGGAGTATAATGCGGATCCCAACCGTACGGATGCTACAGGGGAAACCGCCCTGATGAAAGCCGCGCGGATCGGGGCCGCCGACGCGGTGCGGGTGCTGATCGCCGCCAAGGCCGACCTGAACGCCACCGATTATTCAGGCCATACCGCGCTCTGGCATGCGGATAACGCCCGCAAGCGTCAGGTCGTCAAACTTCTGCAGGAGGCCGGCGGGGACTAATGCGGGCAATTTGAAAAAGCTGCGATTCCTGCGCTATTTCGGTTTCTGATCTCCAGGCGCCAGTTGCTTTCACAGGCCTATCCGTGCTTTATCCTGTTCATGTCCAATACCAAAGACACAAGCCGCCCGGCCTATAAAGACACGATCTTTCTGCCGAAAACGGATTTTCCCATGCGCGCCAGCCTGCCGCAGCGCGAGCCGGAATGGCTGGCCCGCTGGGAGGCCGGCGATCTGCATGGGCAGTTGCGCGCGGACGCCAAGGGCCGCGAGAAATTCATCCTGCATGACGGCCCGCCTTACGCCAATGGCCATCTGCATATGGGCCATGCCCTGAACAAGATCCTGAAGGACATCATCAACCGCTCCCGGCAGATGATGGGCTATGACGCGGTCTATGTGCCGGGCTGGGACTGTCATGGCCTGCCCATCGAATGGATGATCGAGGAAAAATACCGCAAGGCGGGCAGGAACAAGGACGAAGTGCCGGTGGTGGAGTTCCGCCGGGAATGCCGCGACTTCGCCGCCCACTGGATCGATGTGCAGCGCGAGGAGTTCAAGCGGCTTGGCGTATTGGGGGACTGGGCGCATCCCTACACCACCATGGCCTATGACGCCGAAGCGCGGATCGTGCAGGAATTCCTGAAATTCGTGATGAATGGCGGGCTTTACCGCGGCTCCAAGCCCGTATTGTGGTCGGTGGTGGAAAAAACCGCGCTGGCGGAGGCCGAAGTCGAATATCACGATCACGTGTCGAACACGATCTGGGTGAAGTTTCCGGTCGCGCAACCGCAGGAAGGGGATCTGTCTGGCGCCTTTGTGGTGATCTGGACCACCACCCCCTGGACCATCCCCGCCAACCGCGCCATCGCCTATTCGCCACGCATTTCCTATGGCCTGTATCAGATGGCGGACGGCGAAAAATTGGTGCTGGCGGATGCGCTGGCGGAACAGGTCAGGATTGACGCCAAAATCGAAGCCTGGGAAAGGCTGCGCGATATATCGGAGGAAACCCTCAGATCAATTAGCTGCCGTCATCCCCTCGACCCATTGGACAGTAGGGGGTATGGATACGCTGTGCGGCTGTACCCCGCCGATTTCGTTACCGATGACGCCGGCACGGGCTTTGTGCATATCGCCCCCAGTCATGGGACGGACGATTTCGAACTGGGGCAGAAACACGGGCTGCCCGCCCCCTTCATGCTGGATGCGGCGGGGGTTTACCTTCCGGAAGTGCCGCTGTTCGCGGGCAAGCGGGTGCTGAAGGCCGATGGCAAGCCGGGGGATGCGGATGCGGCGGTGATGCAGGCGCTCACAGAGGCCGGCAGCCTTCTGGCGCGCGGAAAACTGAGCCATCAATATCCCCATTCCTGGCGGTCGAAAGCGCCATTGATCCTGCGCAACACGCCGCAATGGTTCATTTCCATGACCACGAACGGCCTGCGCGAAAAGGCGCTGGCGGCGATCGACCAGGTGCAATGGATTCCGGAATCGGGCCGGGCGCGGATTCGCGCGCTGATCGAGAACCGCCCCGACTGGGTAGTGTCGCGCCAGCGCGCCTGGGGCGTGCCGCTGACCTGTTTCGTGCACAGGAAAACAGGCGAACTGCTGCGGGATGAAGCCGTGAACGCGCGCATCGTGGCGGCGGTGGAAAAGGACGGCTGCGACGCCTGGTATGCTTTGCCCGCCGCTCATTTCCTGGGGCCGGAACATGCCCCGGACGATTATGAAATGGTGCGCGACATTCTGGACGTGTGGTTCGACAGCGGCAGCACCCATGCCTTTGTGCTGGAGCAGCGCGCGGATCTGCGCAGCCCCGCCGATCTGTATCTGGAAGGCACGGACCAGCATCGCGGCTGGTTTCATTCCTCGCTGCTGGAAAGCTGCGGCACCCGCGGCGTCGCGCCCTACAGGGCGGTGCTGACCCATGGCTTCCTGCTGGCGGAAGACGGGCGCAAGATGTCGAAATCCCTGGGAAACGATCTTTCCCCTATCGATGTCGGCAAACAGAATGGCGCGGAAATCCTGCGCCTTTGGGCCGCCAGTTCGGATTACGCCAATGAAATCCGTTTCGGTCAGGAAGTGCTGAAAACCAACACCGACGCCTACCGCAAATTGCGCAACACCCTGCGTTTCATGCTGGGGGCGCTGGCGGATCATGACCCGGCCGCGCGTGTGGAGCAGGAGCAGATGCCCGAGCTGGAGCGCCTGGTGCTGCACCGTCTGCGGGAACTGGATGCGCTGGTGCGCAAGGCGTATCTCGATTACGATTTCGCGCGGCTGATGACGGCGCTGCTGAATTTCTGCGCCGTGGATCTGTCGGCGTTCTATTTCGATATCCGCAAGGA
>DMKG01000241.1 GCA_003454415.1 Alphaproteobacteria bacterium | reverse complement strand
AAGCCCTTGATCAGCGGCATGTTCACCGGCGCGGTGGGGATGCGCCCGGAGGCGAATCCGATCACCAGCAGCCTGCCATTCCAGTTGATGCAGCGGATGGATTCGTCGAACACATCCCCGCCCACCGGATCAAAGATCACATCGGCGCCGTTGCCGCCGGTCAGTTCCTTGACCTTTTCACGGAACCCGAGCTTGAAATCCGCGCCGTAGTTTATCACGTGATCTGCGCCGTATTTGCTCACAATGGCAAGCTTTTCATCACTGCTGCCGGTGGCGATAACGGTCGCGCCCAGCATCTTGCCTACCTCGACCGCCGCAAGACCGACGCCGCCCGCCGCCCCATGCACCAGCAGAGTTTCACCCGCGCGCAGTTCGCCGCGCCGGACCAGTGACACCTGCGCCGTCAGATAGGCGGACCGGAACGAACAGGCCTGAGCATAACTGAGCGGCCCCGGCTTCCTGCGCAAAGAGCCCTCATGGGCGTTGACCTCTTCGGCGAAGCCTCCGCCCCCCAGCATGCCCGCAACCACGGCGTCGCCGATTTTCCATTGCGTGACGCCAGGGCCCAGGGCGACGACATCCCCTGCATATTCCGTCCCAGGGATGTAAGGCAATGGCGGCTGATACTGGTATTTTTTCTGGATCATCAGAATGTCGGGAAACTGCGTCGAAGCCGCGCGGATACGCACCCGCACTTCACGCTCGCCTGGTGGCGGCAGGGTCACCTCCTCCAGCCGCATCACAGAGATATCCTGATTGTTTTCCCTCACCATCATGGCCCGCATCGTGTTTCTCCCGGTCGATTTCAATGTCGCGATTATATCGCTGATACTTAACGACATTAAACCTGGCTTGCCAAGCCGCAGGGCTGATCTTAAGCCGGCCCTCGGACAGGTGGGCCCATCGTCGGGGACAGGAACAGGCCGGGCAGGGGCAGTGGAATGTGGTGAATAGGTCACAATCCAGGACGGAGCGGAAAGATTCATGTTATTAAGAATGATTATCATTGACGGGTATTATTAAGAATGATTATCAATAGCGAAATTTTCTTATAAAGGTTTTCGCCTTGAAACCCACCGTAACGCCACCGCAATCTGTCCCGGTTTTCAGAATGGAAGTTGACAGACCCCAGGGGAAAGCAGGGGCTGAAATCCAGCTTTTCGAAAACGCAGGGCCGGTCAGGGCCGGTTTCCGGCTGGCGCATCCCAGCAATTGAGAATGTGAATGAGAGTGAATTTGATTTGCATCAATGCGCCCTGCTTTTTTTCTCTTTAGCGACAGAATTGTCAGGAAATCCACACCGGGCGTTCCGCCCACATCATTGAACATCGAAAGGGAGGTCTGAGAATGAAGGAAATATCCTATGGGGTGGGGCGCGGCCCGCGCATGGCCATGATAACCAGCGCTTTCATAGCGCTGCAGGGGACCGCGTTAGCACAGGAAGGGATGCCGAGCCGCGAGGAGATGTGGCGGGTGATTCAGCAACAGCAGAAGCAGATCGACGCCCTGAAAGCGTCCCTTGCAGGCACTGAAAAACGCGTCGGGGCGGCGGAAGAAAAGGTTGAGGCGACGGGCGCTGTGGTCGCGCAGCAGATGGAAAAGACCAGCAGCGGACCGGAAGGCTGGTGGAAAAACACCAGTATCGGCGGCTATGGCGAAATGCATTATAATGGCGGCCGAAAAGATGAGATTGATTTTCACCGCTTCGTGCTGTTTGTGGAGCATCAATTTACGGATAGCATTCGCTTCTTCTCCGAGGTGGAGCTGGAGCACTCTCTTGCGGGAGAAGGCAAAAAGGGTGAAGTCGAGCTGGAGCAGGCGTTTGTGGAATTTGACCTGACCGGAACACAGAAGGCGCAGGCCGGCCTTTTCCTGCTGCCCATCGGCATTCTCAATGAAACTCATGAACCGCCGACGTTTTACGGCGTGGAGCGCAATGGGGTGGAAACTAACATCATTCCCACCACTTGGTGGGAGGGGGGCGTTCAGGCCCGGGGAGAATTGGGGAGGGGCTTCAGTTACAATCTGGCGATGCATTCTGGGCTGGACGTGCCGACGACTGGCGCCAACGCCTTCCGTCCGCGGAATGGCCGCGCCAAGGTGTCCGAGGCGCCCGCCAACGACCCCGCGATCACCGCACGCCTGCGCTGGAATGGCCTGCCGGGGGTGGAGCTGGGCTTGAGCGGCCAGTATCAGAACGACATCACCCAGAACGCGGATGATTCGGAGGCCTTCCTGATAGAAACCCATGCGGATCTCCGACGGGGTCCATTCGGATTTCGCGCGCTCTACGCCCGCTGGGACATAGAGGGCAGTCTGGCTGAGGCCCTGGGCCGGGATGAGCAGTATGGCTGGTATGCCGAACCGTCCTATCGCTTCGCCGTGCCGGTCGGAGAAGTTGGCGTGTTCGCGCGTTACAGCAGGTGGGATAATACCGCAGGCGACAATCTGGACAGCAAATTCAACCAGTTGCAGTTCGGTCTGAATTACTGGCCGCATCCCGATGTCGTGCTGAAGGCGGATTATCAGTTCGACGACACGCCATCCAGTACTTCGGAGGACGACCGCTTCAATCTGGGTGTCGGATTTCAGTTTTAAGGCATGACCGAATTACACCGGAAAGGGCGGGTTTCATGCGCAGCGGCGCGGCGGCGCGTCCTTTCCCCCTTCCTTCTGTTCCTGGTGGTCCTGTTTCAGGCGGGCCCCACCCGGGCGGAAGTGTATCAGACGCCGGAAAATTTCCTCGCTGAATGTTTTTCCGGTGGCGCGCCTAAGCCGGATTTCGTATGGCTTACAGGAGCTCTGGCGGAACAGGTGCGGAACCAGCTGGGACATTCACCCCAGGTTCTGCGGCTTCGCTATTGGGCGGATGCGCAGCGCAGCGCATGGATACTGGACGAGATCGGAAAGACCGAACCCATTACCGCCGGAATCATGATCGAGGATCAGAAGATCGCCAGATTGCGCGTATTGGAGTTTCGGGAAAGCCGCGGCGCCGAAGTGCGGCATTCCTACTTTACCCGCCAGTTCGAAGGCCTGAGTTTGCAGGAAAGCGGCCTCAGCGAAAAGGTCGATGGCATTGCCGGGGCGACCCTTTCCGTGCGGGCGGTTGGGAATATGGCGAAACTGGCCCTGCTTCTCGACCGGCATATCCGGCAGAAGCAGGAACCGGCCCCATGAAACCGTTTTCCAGGAACGCCGCGCTATTGCGCTGGCATCGCGTTATCGGCGCCGCCGCGGCCCTGCTTGTGCTGATCCTCGCCCTGAGCGGGATAGCGCTCAATCACAGCAGCACGCTGGGTCTCGACCGCATGCCGGTCTCCGCCCCATGGCTGATGCGCTGGTATGGACTTTCCGATACGCCATCCCCCCTCCAGGGTTATTCTGCAGGCGCCCACTGGGTGAGCGAATACGAAAACAGACTGTTGCTGGATGGTAAACTGCTGCCCCATGCCATTGACGGCCTCGTGGGCGCCGTCCTGCTGGAGCAGGCGCTCGTCATTGCGGGCGGTTCCGGGATGTTACTGCTGGCTGAAGACGGCGCGCTGATCGAACGCATCACCGCACTGCCGAAACCTGTTGCCGGTCTGGGGGTGACGGCGCAGGAGAGGGTAGCGCTCCGGACGGTTTCGGGGCGGATATTCACTTCCGATGCGCAATTGCTGGAGTGGCAGTCCACCCGGGAAGGGGACAAGATTGAATGGTCGGAGGCGGAAAGCCTCCCGGTTTTCATTCGGGAGCAGACCTCACTCGCCCTGCGCGGCGATACTCTCAGCCTGGAGCGGATCGTGCTCGATCTGCACAGCGGCAGGATTTTCGGAACCTATGGCCCCTGGCTGATGGACATCGCCGCTGTGATGCTGCTGATTCTGGCGGCTACCGGCATTATCGGCTGGTGGCGCGGGCGAAACAGCAATGGCGGCGGCGCATGAGGGGGCCGGGTTCCAAAAATGTGCTGACACGGCGCCGTTTCATTAGGGGGTGCGCCATGCGCG
>DMKG01000046.1:936-2873 GCA_003454415.1 Alphaproteobacteria bacterium | reverse complement strand
GTTCAGCGCTTGCGGATAAATGTGACGGACTACAGATTCGGGTCACTAGACCGTTATGTCCAGATGGGCGCCCGGTCGGACAGTGCGTAATTGCGCATTGGGGTTGGGGGCTTCGCGCCGTGCGCTGGAATAAAGCGGCTGTGCGGGAGGATTGGGCTGGGCTGCAGCGGCCTCGCTGGCGGTCGGATTGCCGGGCGCAGGCTCGCGTTGCGCACGGCTCTCGCGTTGCGCACGGCTATTGTCTCCTTGCGTGCTTCTGCGGCCCTCCTCCACACTTGAAGAAGCTCTGGTTTTTTCAGCCGCCTGCGGCCTGGAGCGGAGATCGCGCCCTTCTGTCAGGTTAAAGGCGCGTTCAGTTTCCTCCTGGGAATATTGACGCCGCAATTGTGTGGCGTAGGCCTGTGCGCCGATGAGACTGGATGGATTTACACTGGCCATGATCTGTGCCGGGACTTTCATGAACTGAGCGGGCGCATAGCCCTTCAGCGCCCATTATAAAGCCCCCGGGCTTTAGCAAAAGTTAACCGCGAAAATCTTCTATTCCCGGCCTGTTAACTGATCGATTCGAGCCCTTTCCTGTGGCGTCAGATCTGCGGGCGCTTCCGGCGCCATCTGCTGGCGTCTGCGCAGGTTTACCCAAAGCATGAGGCCGCCTGTCAGCAACAACAAGGGCGGTCCACCCCAAAGAGCGAGGGTGGACAGGCGCAGCGGCGGACGCATCAGCACCCAGTCCCCAAATCGCGCCACCAGATGCGCGCGAACCTGATCATCGGTTTCCCCCGCCGCTACGCGCTCACGCACGATGCGGCGCAAGTCGCCGGCCAGCGGCGCGTCGGAACTTTCGATGGATTGATTCTGGCATACAAGACAGCGAAGCCCATGCATGATTTCGCGCGCCCGCGCCTCCATGGCGGGATCCGGCAGGGTTTCACTGTCCACCGCCATGGCCAGGACCCTTCCCGGCAGCATCAGGATCAAGACGAAAATATGCAGCCATCGTTTCACGGCTGGGACGCCCTGATCGCCGGAAGGATTTTTTCGTCGATATCTTCGGGGCGAAGAGGGCCCACATGCTTCAGAATGATGCGGCCATCACCATTGACGACAAAGGTTTCAGGCACCCCATACACCCCCCATTCAATCGTAACCCGGCCGGCAGCGTCGACGCCGACCGCCTGAAAGGGATCGCCCTCGCGGGACAGGAAGCCCAGCGCATCCGCCTCCCTGTCCTTGTAATTGATTCCGATCATGCGCACCTCACCGGTTTTCGCCAGCCGCATCAGCTGCGGGTGTTCGATCCGGCAGGGTCCGCACCAGGAGGCCCACACATTGATCACGCTGACCTCACTCTTCGCCAGATCCGCCGCAATCAGCCCTGGCTCCTTGCCGGGCAGCGGCGGCAGATCGTAGGGCGGGACCGGCTTGCCGATCAGGCTGGAAGGGATGCTTCTGGGATCGAGCCCAAGCCCAACATACAACAGCGCGCCGAGCAACAGAGCAATCACCAAGGGCAGAAGATATTTCAGACGCTTCACAGCCGCCCCTTATTCAGCAGGCCGGACAAGAGCGGAGTGCGCGGGCCTGTTCAGGGCGGCGCGGCGCGGCGCGCCGATCCTGTGGCGGCGGTCGCTAAGACTGACGACTCCGCCTAACGCCATCAGAATGGCGCCCGCCCACATGAAGGCCTGCAGCGGCCGGAAATACAGCCGGACCGACCAGCCCTTATCCCCTTGCGGATCGCCGATCACGGCGAACAGATCGCCCCCGGGCAGGGAATGGATGGCCGCTTCGGTCGTTTCCATCGGCGGCGTGGGATAGCTGCGCGCTTCCGGTTGCATCGTGGCGATAGGCCGGCCGTCACCGTCCGCGCGTCTCACATCGAAATTCCCGCGCAATGCGGAATAATTCGGTCCCTGAATTTCCTCAGCGCCATTGGT
>DMKG01000046.1:0-700 GCA_003454415.1 Alphaproteobacteria bacterium | reverse complement strand
AGCGGTAAACATATCCGCTCACGCTGACTTCATCGCCCGGCTGCATCAGCAGGATTTTTTCTTCTGTCCAGGCGGAATTTCCGGTAATGCCCAGCACAAGCACACCCACGCCGCCATGGGCCAGCATCGCGCCCCAACTGGCGCGCGGCAGGCCGGCCGCGCGGGAAAGACTTGCGCGGAAGGGAATACGGAACAGGCGAATGCGTTCCATGAGATCGCACAGCGCCGCCCCGATCAGCCACATGCCAAGTCCGATACCGGCCACCGCCAGCACCGGCCCGCCCGTGTAAAGATACCAGGTCGCGAGCATGCCCAGCGCGCTCAGCGCCATGGCGAATCTCAGACGGCCTATGACGCCCGGCAGATCTGCGCGCTTCCAGCTCAGTAATGGCCCCAACGCCATCAGCAGCAAAAGCGGAACCATCAGCGGCGCGAAGGTCAGATTATAATAGGGCGCGCCTACGGTCACCTTGGCGGTTCCCCCGCTCAGCGCGTCCATGATCAGCGGATAAAGCGTGCCCAGCAGCACGGTGGCGCAGGCGGTGGCCAGCAGCCAGTTGTTCAGGACCAGCGCCGCTTCGCGGCTGACAGGGGCGAACAGCCCGCCGCCCTGCATGGAAGGGGCGCGCCAGGCGAACAGGGTCAGCGATCCCCCGATTACCAGCACCAGGAAACCCAGAATGAACACACCGCGCGCCGG
>DMKG01000121.1:1729-3383 GCA_003454415.1 Alphaproteobacteria bacterium | reverse complement strand
CGTGTCGAGCAGGTTGAAGGTGCAGCCCTCATATTCGAATGTCATCACCGACGAGGCCACCGAAATCCCCCGGTCCTGCTCCACCTTCATCCAGTCGGAACGCGCGCGGCGCCGCTCTCCCTTCGCCTTTACCGCGCCGGCCTGCTGGATGGCGCCGCCTGACAGCAACAGTTTCTCTGTCAGGGTTGTCTTGCCTGCGTCGGGATGGGCGATAATCGCAAAGCTGCGGCGGCGGGCGATCGCTTGCTGAAATGGGGTCATGGGGACAATTGGCTTACGGTTGGGGCGCCAAGGGCGCAATAGAACGAATGAAAGAACCGCCACGCGGGGCTCATCGCATGCCGGTTCCCTGTCCAGAATAATCAATCCAGATTGCGTTTATTTAAGCACTCTGGTCATCTGGCGCAATGCTCAAGCCAACTATTTGATTTTTAGCGGGTTTTAAGGCAGCTTGAGACCAGATTGAATCGCGCCTCCTGCGCCGTCGGCGCTGATGGCCATTGGGGGCGGAACCGGAGCATTCCTTCCCGGATTAGCGCAGCCTGTTACGAAAGTTCGACGGATGTCTTTTTTACGGGCGGCGGTAACGGTCGCCACGGGCACCTTGCTCAGCCGAATCATGGGCTTTATCCGCGATATCCTGATCGCGGCGATGCTGGGGGCGGGACCGCTGGCGGATGCGTTTTTCGCCGGATTCAGACTGCCCAACCTGTTCCGCCGCCTGTTTGCGGAAGGCGCGTTCAATTCCGCCTTCGTCCCGCTATTCGCAGGCAGCCTTGCGCGGGATGGGGAGGCGGCGGCGCGCCGTTTCGCCGAAGAAGCCTTATCGGTTCTGATTTTAATCCTCCTCCTGCTGACGATCGCGGCGGAGATCTGCATGCCCTGGCTCATGTTCCTGATGGTCCCCGGCTTTGCGGATAATCCGGAACAGTTCGACAATGCGGTGCTGTTTGGCCGCATCATGTTCCCCTATCTGCTGTTCGTTTCCCTGGTCGCGCTTTACGGCGGCATTCTGAATTCCATGCTGCATTTCGCCGCCGCCGCGCTGACGCCTGTCCTGTTCAACGGTATTCTGATCATTGCCCTGAGCCTGTGCATTCCCGTATTCGGCTGGCCGGGCGAAATTCTGTCGATCGCGGTTTCTGTCGCCGGGGTGGCGCAGTTTCTGATGCTGGCGCTGGTGTTGAACCGCGCCGGTATGCGCCTGAATCTGCCCTGGCCGCGCCTCACCCCCAAAGTTAAACGCCTGCTGGCTTTGACCGGACCCGGCGCGGTTTCGGGGGGCATCGCGCAGATCAACCTGTTTATAGGCACCATCATCGCCTCCCTGCATGCGGGCGCCGTCTCCTATCTCTATTACGCCGACCGGTTGTATCAGCTACCCTTGAGCGTGGTGGGAACCGCAATCGGCGTGGCGCTCTTGCCGGACCTCTCCCGACGGTTGCGGGCGGGCGATGAAGCAGGCGCGTTATGGAGCCAGAACCGGGCGATGGAGTTCGGACTGCTGTTGAGCCTGCCGGCCGCCCTTGGGCTTCTGATCCTTCCGCTGCAGATCGTGGATGTGCTCTTCACCCGTGGCGCGTTCACTGCGGATGACGCCCGCGCGACCGCCTGGGCCGTGGCGGGTTTCGCCATCGGCCTGCCCGCTTATGTG
>DMKG01000121.1:488-1489 GCA_003454415.1 Alphaproteobacteria bacterium | reverse complement strand
ATCGGCCTGCCCGCTTATGTGTTGATCAAGATCCTGTCGCCCGCCTTCTTTTCCCGTGAGGACACCCTGACGCCGCTGAAATATGCGGGCGCCGGCGTCATCGTGAACATTGCCCTGTCGGTCGGTCTATTCTTCTGGATCGGCTTTGTCTCCATCGCCATCGCGACATCGATTGCGGCGTGGCTGAATACGCTCCTTCTGTGGACGCATCTTGCACGCCACGGCCATCTGCAACTGGATGACATGTCGGCCCGCAGAATCCCGATGATATTTCTGAGTACGGCCGGATTCGGCCTGATATTGTGGGGCGGCGCATGGCTTCTGGAGCCCTGGCTGCGCGCCGAAGCCGGATTTGCGGGCATGATCGCCCTTGCAGCCCTTGTGGCTGGGGGCGTAGCGGTTTTTGCCGGCCTGTGCCATCTCAGCGGCGCGGCGAAACTGGGTGAACTGCGCGTCTCACTGCGGCGCAGCTAAGCAGGTTTCCGGGCGGCGCACAGGATGAAGGGCGAGGTGATATGGTTGGGGCGCATGCCCAGAAGCGGACCAAGCCCCCATAGGGGCGCCGACAGGGCCAGTTTCAGCACCTGCAACGGCCGTGCGCCGATCAGGCGTTCCATCGCGCCGAACTGGATCACCCCCAGATGCGCCAGCATGACATAGTGGCTGGCGGTGATCTCAAGCCCCGCCTGCCGGTGCGCTTCGGCTAACTGCGCGCAATCTAGGGGCACGTGTTTTTCATACAGCTCCCGGTCAAAGAAACGCTGCAGCCACCCGGGCGCGCCGGTCATATTGGGGATCAGGGTGATCATCAAGCCCCCAGGTCTCAGAAAGGCTGCGCAGGCGGCGACCGCCCCCGGCGTATCCGTGAAATGCTCCAGAAGACCGTTCGAGAACACGAAATCGAACCCGCCTGGAAAATCAGCGGGCGGATCAAACACATCGCCGGTAACGATATGATGCTCGACGCTTAGGCGTTCCAGCATTTCCTGAACCATTCCGCA
>DMKG01000121.1:0-199 GCA_003454415.1 Alphaproteobacteria bacterium | reverse complement strand
GCGTCCGGTGAAAATAGGCTAGCCAGCGCGACCCGCCGCATCCCGCCTCGAAAAGCGTTTTTCCCGCTGGCGCCTCATCCGCCAGCAGCGCCATGAATTCCCGGTGCAGATGCCGGTAGGCGTAATTGCGTAATCCCCCCTTATGGGGGTCGATAGGCTGCAATGCCGGACGCCCGCGCCAGAGCGCGTTCCAGTAGCC
>DMKG01000159.1 GCA_003454415.1 Alphaproteobacteria bacterium | reverse complement strand
GGCGCCCCCCCCCCGCACCCCCCCCCCCCACCCACATTGGGGGGCCCCCCCCCCCCCCGCGCGGCCGCGCGCCGGCCAGCAGGCCGCCAAAACCGCCGCCGATAACGATCACATCCACTTCATCGAACAGGGGTTCACGGGTGAATCCCGGCTCCACATAAGGATCGGTAACGAAATGCGCGAATTCGCCGGTGATCTCACGATACTGGCGGTTACCGTCTGCGCGCAGACGCTTGTCGCGCTCCGCCAGATATTTTTTCTTCAGTTCGTCCGGATCGTAATCCAGTTTCATCCCGGCTTTCGCGGCAACCGCGCTCAGGCTTTCGCTCATGGCTCCCTCTCCCTTCGTTCTTTTCTGTCGTTAATTACTGCGCGCTTTTCCGGTCTTGAAAAGCCGGAAGCGCTTTCCATCGATACTAGAGGGCCGCCAAACCCTTGGCAAGCGGCGTCCGGGCCGGTCCTGATCTGGCGGGAACCGTTGCAACCTGTTGATTTTACATGAAAAACGGGTGGATGACCGGTCGGGCCGGCCAGCCTGGGCGTAAATTCTATCCGGGCGCGAGCGCCGCCAGAAGCTCCTCATCGGGTAACTGGCCCCCGCCCGGGGGGATCGCCTGAATGCAGACATGGCTCGCTCCGGCGGCGAAATGGGCGTCTATCCGTGACCGGATCGCCTTCACATCGCCCCACGCCACCAGCGCATCGGTCAGCCGGTCGCTTTTTTCATCCAGTTCCGCCGCGCTGAAACCCAGCCGCATCAGATTGTTACGGTAATTGGGCAAAGAGAGATAAAAACCGATGGTCTCGCGCGCCACCGCCCGCGCTTTGGCCGGATCGCTTTCGCGCAGAATCTTCTGTTCCACGCAGAGCAGGGGCCCCGCGCCCAGGATGTTGCGCGCCTGCGCCGTATGTTCCGGCGTCACCAGATAGGGATGCGCGCCATTGCTGTGGGTTTTCGCCAGCTCCAGCATTTTCGGCCCCAAAGCCGCGATCACCGTGGGCGGCGTTTCGCCCGGCGGGACCGAACTATAGGGGGCGGCGGTTTTCATCGCCTCCAGATAGGCCTTCATGGTGGCGACCGGCGGACGATAGGCGTGGCCGCGCAACCCTTCCACCAGCGGCGCATGGGAAACCCCGAGCCCCAGCAGAAAGCGGCCGCCGGATTGTTCCGCCAGCGTGTTCTGCGCGCAGAGCGCGGCGCGCGCATCCCGTGCATAGATATTGGCGATGCCGGTGGCGATGACCAGTTTGCGGGTATTGGCCAGCAGCCACGCCGCATGGGTGAGGGCGTCCCGCCCCATTGCTTCGGGAATCCACAGGGCGCCATAGCCCCAGCCTTCCACGCGGCCCGCGAAAGCGGCCGCTTCGGCCGCCGTCATCGCCTCGGTGAATTGCCACACGCCCAGCCTGCCAAGCTGCATGATCCGCTCCTTTGGTTGACCATAGCGGGTGAATTAAAACCCGGCGACGCCGTCTTGGCAAGCTGGCAGCGGTTAATTCTTCGCCTTGTCCACCAGCCGGGATTTGGCGATCCAGGGCATCATGGCGCGCAGTTTTTCCCCGACGTCTTCGATGCCGTGCTGGCTCATGCGGCTGCGCATCGCCTTGAAATTGGTCTGGTTGACGCGGTTTTCCAGCATCCAGTCGCGGGTGAAACGGCCCGACTGGATATCGTCGAGCGCCGCCTTCATCGCCTGACGGGTCGTATCGGTCACGATGCGCGGACCGGTGACATATTCGCCATATTCCGCCGTGTTGGAGATGGAGTAATTCATGTTGGCGATGCCGCCTTCATAAATCAGATCGACGATCAGCTTCACTTCGTGCACGCATTCGAAATAGGCCATTTCCGGCGCATAGCCCGCCTCGACCAGGGTGTCGAAGCCCGCCTTCATCAATTCCACCAGGCCGCCGCACAGCACGGTCTGTTCGCCGAACAGATCCGTTTCGCATTCTTCCCGGAAGGTCGTTTCGATGATGCCCGCGCGCCCGCCGCCAATGGCCGAGGCGTAGGAAAGGCCGATGTCATGGGCGTTGCCGCTGGCGTCCTGGGCGACCGCGATCAGGCAGGGAACGCCCGCCCCGCGCAGATATTCCGAGCGCACGGTGTGGCCCGGCCCTTTCGGCGCGATCATGAAGATGTCGAGATCGGGGCGCGGCTCGATCAGGTTGAAATGGATATTGAGGCCGTGGGCAAAGGCGAGCGCCGCCCCCTGCTTCATGTTGGCGCGCAGGTCCTGTTCGTAAATGCCGGCCTGCAATTCGTCGGGCGTCACCATCATCATCACATCGGCCCATTTGGCCGCCTCGGCGGGGGCCATGACCTTGAGGCCATTGGCCTCGGCCTTCGCGGCGGATGGGGAGCCGGGGCGCAATGCGACCGCCAGGTCCTTTATGCCGCTGTCCTTCAGATTGAGCGCATGGGCATGGCCCTGGCTGCCATAGCCGATAATGGCGGTTTTCTTGGCCTTGATCAGGTTCACGTCGGCGTCGCGGTCGTAATATACACGCATGATTGGGTTCCGTTCAGTCAGGTGGTGGTGTGGAAATATTATAGCGCTTCCGGCCCGCGGGAGATAGCCGCAATCCCGGTGCGCGAAACGTCGATCAGCCCAAGCGGCCGCATCAGTTCGATATAGGTGTTGATCTTGGAGGGCGATCCGGTCAGCTCGAATACGAAGGAATTGAGCGTGGTGTCCACCACCCGGGCGCGGAAGGCTTCCGCGATGCGCAGCGCCTCCACGCGCTTTTCGCCGCCGCCCTTGACCTTGATCAGGGCCATCTCGCGCTCCAGCGGTTCTGTCTCGGTGGTCAGATCCACCACCCGGTGCACCGGCACCAGACGGTCAAGCTGCGCCTTGATCTGTTCGATCACCTGGGCGGTGCCGGAAGTGACGATGGTGATGCGCGAGGTATGCTCGCGGGCGTCCACCTCGGCGACGGTCAGGCTTTCGATATTGTAGCCGCGTGCGGAAAACAGGCCGATGACCCGCGCGAGAACCCCCGCCTCATTGTCCACCAGCACCGCAATGGTGTGGGTGCGGATGATTTCCGCCTGCTGAATCACCGGATCATAGGACATGTCACACCAGCGTCTTTCCGGCCGCGGAGACCGTCTGCGCGCCAAGATCGGCCAGTATCATGTTGTTATGCGCCTCGCCCGAGGGGATCATGGGAAAGCAGTTTTCGGTCTTGTCGATGCGGCAGTCGAACAGCACCGGGCGCTTGACGCCGATCATCTCCCTTATGGCGTCATCCAGCTCTGCGGGTTTGCTGGCGCGCAGGCCCACCGCGCCATACGCCTCAGCCAGTTTCACGAAATCCGGCAGCGACGCGGTATAGGAATGGGAATAGCGCCCGCCATGCAGCAATTCCTGCCATTGGCGCACCATGCCCATATATTCATTGTTCAAAATGAAGATCTTGATGGGCAGATCATACTGCACCGCCGTGGAAAGCTCCTGCATCGTCATCAGCACCGAGGCTTCGCCGGCGATATCGATCACCAGACTGCCTGGATGCGCCATCTGCACGCCCAGGGCGGCTGGCAGCCCATACCCCATGGTGCCCAGCCCGCCCGAGGTCATCCAGCGGTTGGGGGACTGAAAGCGGTAGAACTGCGCCGCCCACATCTGGTGCTGGCCGACCTCGGTGGTGATATAGGTGTCGAGATCCTTGGTCAGCGCATAGAGCCGTTCGATGGCGTATTGGGGTTTGATCAGTTCTTCCGAATTTTTATAGGCGAGGCAGTCGCGCCCGCGCCAGGTCCTGATCTGTTCCCACCAGGCTGCAAGGGCCTCCTTGTCGGGGCGGGCGGCTTTCGATTTCCAGACCCGGAGCATGTCTTCCAGCACATGCGCCACATCCCCGATCACCGCCACGTCGGCGCGCACATTCTTGTTGATCGAGGAAGGATCGATATCGATGTGAATCTTTTTCGAATGGGGCGAAAACGCGTCGAGCCGTCCGGTCACCCGGTCGTCGAAACGCGCGCCAATGCAGATCATGACATCGCAATCATGCATCGCATGATTGGCTTCCCAGGTTCCGTGCATGCCCAGCATGCCCAGCCATTGCGGATCATCCGCCGGAAACGCGCCCAGCCCCATCAGCGTGGAGGTCACGGGAAAGCCCGTCAGGCGCGCGAATTCCCGCAGCAGCTGGCTTGCGGCGGGGCCGGAATTGATCACGCCGCCGCCGGTGTAGAAGATGGGTTTCCTGGCCGTCGCGATGAGATCCACCGCCTGGCGGATGCGCTCCAGATCCCCTTTCACCCGAGGCTTGTAACTGCGGTGGGCGACATTGCCGGGGCCTACATAATTGCCCAGGGCGAACTGCACGTCCTTGGGAATGTCGACCACGACCGGGCCCGGCCGCCCCTTGGTGGCGACATAGAACGCCTCGTGCAGCACCCGCGCCAGATCGTTCACATCCTTCACCAGCCAGTTATGTTTGGTGCAGGAACGGGTGATGCCGACCGTATCCGCTTCCTGAAACGCGTCGCTGCCGATCAGCTTGGTCGGCACCTGACCCGTCAGCACCACCATCGGTATGGAATCCATCAGGGCGTCGGTAATGCCGGTCACCGCATTGGTGGCCCCGGGGCCGGAAGTGACCAGCACCACGCCCGGCTTGCCGGTGGAGCGGGCATAGCCTTCGGCCGCATGGGCGGCGCCCTGTTCATGGCGCACCAATACGTGCTTGATCCTGTTTTCCTGGCGGAAGATTTCATCGTAAATCGGCAATACGGCGCCACCCGGATAGCCGAATATGACTTCCACCCCCTGATCCTGCAGGGCTTTCAGGACGATTTCCGCCCCGGTAATTTTCTCGCCATTCATCATATCGCCCGATCGTTCATGCGCCAGTTCCAGACAAGCAAAATAATCCAATCGAATTAAAGGCTTATTCCCTTCTCTGTCAAGCGGAGCGGCGCACAATACCGGTCAGGCCCTAAGCGGTCAAGCCCGATTTTATAATTAATGAAAATATTTCCTGAAAAATACTTTCCGAATCTTTCGTTTCTGCCTTATTCCACGCAATCATTTGATTCCGGATCCAGGTAAGCTGGCGTTTGGCGTATTGGCGGGTCGCGGTTTTGGCCTGATGCAGGGCCTCCTCCGGCTCCAGCGCCCCGTACAGGACCGCCCGTAACGGCGCAAGGCCCACCGCCCGGAAGATGGGAAGGTCCGGGGCGAGCTGTTGCGCCCGCGCGGCCTCTTCAAAGGCGCCCACTTCCCGCAGGGCGCCAGCCAGCAGCATCCGCTCCAGCCGCGCGTCGCAACTGTCGTAGAGCGTCTTGCGGTCCGGCATCAGGGCGAGTTGCATCATCTCCCCGGAAAACAGGGGCGGCGCAGGCTTTTCCTGCCATTCGGCCAGAGAGATTCCGGTGCTTTCCAGCACTTCCCAGGCGCGCAGCAGGCGCTGGGTGTCGCTCGGCCGCAGGCGCCGGGCCATTTCCGCATCCCGCTCCGCCAGTCTTGCGTGAAATTCCTCCGGGCCGGTTTGCGCCATCATCTGGCGCGCCGAGGCGCGAATTTCCGGATCGATTTCGGGAACCGGCGCCATGCCTTCCGTCAGGGCGCGGAAATAAAGCCCCGTACCCCCGACCAGAATGGGCAATTGCCCCCGGCCGCAGATGTCGTCAATGGCCGCCGCCGCCAGCCCCGCCCATTCACCCGCCGAACAGGGTTCGGAAGCCGCGCGCGCGCCATAAAGATAGTGCGGCGCCCGCGCCCGTTCTGCGGCCGAAGGCTGCGCCGTCAGTATGGGCAGCTCCCGGTAGATCTGCATGCTGTCGGCATTGACGATGGCCGCCCCGCCCCGGGACTGAAGCGCTTCGGCCAGACGCAGCGCCAGTGCGGACTTGCCGCTGGCGGTTGGCCCTGCGATAAGAAGTGCGCGCCTTCGCGTCATGTGGAATCCTCGAAAAGACAAGTCATGCACCATACCATCACCCTGATCTGCAATCCGCTGAATATCGTGCTCGACAGCGCCGTGCTGGCGCGTGTCTGCGAGGCGCTGGAAAAGGCGGGGGGCGGGATCAGGGCGCGGGAGTGGCTGGATGGGGCGGTTGCGGCGGATATCGGCTGCGCCGGTCTCGATCCTGCGGAGATCGAAAACATCGCGCGCGATGAACTGGGGGACGCCCCCATCGACATCGTGGTCCATGCCGCGGGGGAGGAACGCCGCCGCAAACTGCTGATCGCGGATATGGATTCCACCATCATCACCGTGGAATGCCTGGACGAACTGGCGGATTTCGCCGGCAGGAAGACGCAGATCGCGGCCATCACCGAGCGCGCCATGCGCGGCGAAATCGTGTTCGAGGACGCGCTGCGCGAACGCATCCGCATGCTGGCGGGCCTGCCGCTTCATGCCTTGCATGACGCTTACGCCGAACGGGTGCGCCTGACCCCCGGCGCGCGGGCGCTGGTGCGCACCATGGCGGCGAACGGGGCGCATACGGTGCTGGTTTCCGGCGGCTTTACCTATTTCACGGAGCGGGTGGCGAAGGCGGCGGGCTTTCACGCCCATTGCGCCAATGAACTGATGTTTGAGAACGGCCTTTTAACCGGGGTGCAAGAGCCCATTCTGGGCAAGGAAGCGAAGCTTCGCGCCCTGCGGGACGCCTGCGTCAGCAACGGATTTTCCGAAGATCAGGCCCTGGCCATTGGCGACGGGGCCAATGATCTGGCGATGATCACCGCCGCAGGCATGGGCGCCGCCTTTCACGCCAAACCGGTCGTGGCGGCGGCGGCGCGGGCGCGCATTGATCACGGGGATCTGACGGCGGTTCTGTATCTGCAGGGCTATCGCGGTTCCGAGATCGTGAGGGAGTGAGCACGGCCCATGCGCACGCAGTTCACCCCGGAGCAATTGCGTGACGGCGAGATGGCGCAGTCGGAAAGGATCCTGCGCGCCTGCGTGCATTGCGGCTTCTGCACGGCGACCTGCCCGACCTACGTGCTGCTCGGCGACGAGCTCGACAGCCCGCGCGGCCGCATCTACCT
>DMKG01000134.1:5069-7764 GCA_003454415.1 Alphaproteobacteria bacterium | reverse complement strand
TCGGTGATCGGGGAGGAAGTGCAGCGGGGCTATCCGCGATATGCCGGGGTGATCGCGGACAATGCGGTTTACCGCTCTCTGCGCGGGATCGCGGCTGCGAAACTGTTCCTGACAGAGTGGGAGGGGATTGACGGGGATATCGTGCGCGCGAAGAACCGTCTGAGCGATGAGAGCATTGCGCGGATTCCATATGAGCATTTCGCCGGGATTGGCGTTTTTCTCGACAACATGATGCGCCCTACTGAGGCCGAAGTAAAAAACTCCGAATCGCGGCAGCCTGGCTCGGATGCCGCGACGCATTCGGAGAGCCAAGAGACGCCACCCCCGAACAGCCTCTGAAGGATGATTACTGGTGGTTCCCATCACTCAAACTTCGGTTTGATGTGCATCCTCACTGGCTTCTGGATTCCGAGGATTACGCGCTTCTGAATATTTATGCGGATTATGCGGCTGAGTTTGGCGGGCACCTGCCGTTTTCCGGTGGGAGCGCCGAGCAGCCCGCCTGTGTGATGGATTGCCTGCGGGTTATCCATAACGCGCTGCCGCTCATCAAAAAGGACACCACGCCTGGTGGCTGAAAACTCCCGTCCCCTGAATATACGTCTTGGCGTAAAGGACCAAGAAGTAGTCGCGCGCGCGTTGCGTAACCTTGGAAAGGATGGCGAGGCGGCGCTGAAGAAGCTGGAGAAGGCTTCGGCTGATTCATCCGCCCGGATGAAGGCGCATCGTGCGGCGGCGCAGGAGCTTAATGGCGTCTTTCAGCAGATGGCGCAGCGCGCCGGACCTCTGGCTCCGCTATTGTCGCGCATGGGAGCGGCGGGCACGATTGCGGCGGCTGGGATTGGCGCGCTATCTGTTGGCCTGAAGGCGGCCATCACTACGGCGGCAGAAGCGGAAAAGATGCAGTTGAGGCTTGGCGCTGTGTTGCGGGCCACTGGCGGGGCCGCCGGGCTGAGCAAGCAGCAACTGATCAACTATGCATCCGAGCTGCAAGTCAAGCTGAAGATCAGTGATGAGACGCTCGTCGAGAGCATGTCGGTTCTCGCGACGTTTCGCAATATTTCTGGCGACACATTCAAGCAGGCGACGGAACTGGCCGCCGACATGGCGCTGGTGTTCAAAACGGACCTCACAGCCGCATCGAAGCAGCTAGGTCTGGCGCTGAATGATCCTGCGGCGGGGATGACTGCGTTGCGCCGTGCGGGCGTGTCGTTTACGGCTGAGCAGAAAGAGCTTATCCGGACTTTACAGGAGACCGGCGATCTTGCGGGCGCCCAAAAGATCATTCTGCAAGAGCTGGTGGATGAAATAGGCGGTTCTGCTGCCGCCGAGGGGAGAGGTCTTGCGGGCAGGACGCGTGGCCTGGCTCTTGCCTGGAGCGACATGCTTGAGGTGGTGGGCACGACTGCGCCAATACAATCGGCCACCAACGCGGTAATCGGGCTTCTGGAAGCGGTTACTGAAATCGCCAAGCCGGAATCCACTCAGGAACTTGTTGCTGCGCAGGAAAAAGTTGTTGCTGATCTTCAGAAGCGTCTCGGGACAGATTACCACTTTACAGCAGGCCGCCGCAGGGTCGCGGAAGCGCAGGAAGAACTGCGGCTATTGCGCCAGCGGCTCGCTGTCGAGGAACTGGAGGCGACGGCGGCGGAACTGAAGGCCGGGCGGATTGAAAAAAACAGGATTGCAGCGCAGAAAGCAGCCCAGGAGGAGGCCAGGGCAGAGAAGGCGCGCAAAGAGGGCGCCGCCGAGGCCAAGCGCGCCGCCGCTGAGGCCGCCAGAACTGCGGAAAGAGAAGCGGAACAGCGCCGGGATGCGCTTACGCAAATTCAGGAAAACATTGACGCCCTGGATCAGGAAACCGGCAACCTGAAGCTGAACGAGCGTGAGCGCGCCGCAGCTGTGGAAATTCAGAAGCAGGAAGCGGTGGCGCGCAAGGCCAATATTGATCTGACTGCTGATCAGATTGATGCGACGCGCAAGGCGGCGCTGGCGAATTTCGATCTGAAGGAATCCATCGAAGCCAAGCAGAAGGCGGATCAGGACGCGGCCCGCGCTATCGAAGATGCCGCGCGCAAGGCCGAGGATGAGCAGAAACGCCGGGCCGAAGCCGCGCAGAAGATTTGGGATAATGCCGCCGAGAACATTCAGGATGCGCTTGCTGGCAGCATCCGTGGCGCGTTTGATTCGAATGAAGAGGGCTTCATAAAGAGCTTCTTCAGCCGGATGGTTGACCTTGCGAAGGACGCGGCTGCGCAGATGGCGGCGGCGCTGATTATCCAGCCGACGCTTGGCGCAATCGGTTTCCCTGGGATTGGCGGCAATGCGCCAGCGAGCGGGGGCGGGGTGTCGGGAATTCTGGGCGCGGCGGGCAATGCGGCGAGCCTGGGCAATTTCCTTCGCGGCGGGAGTAGCCTGTTCGGCCTTGGCGGCGCGCAGGGTGGCGTGGCGCGATTGCTTTCGACGGGAAGCCTTTCCTCGGTCGGGCCTATCGCGCCCGGCTTCGGCACGGCGATTGGCGCGGCGCTGCCTGTCGTGGGCGCGGCGGCTGCGGCTATCGGGCTTGCGAAGGCGCTGGGGCTGGGCGGCAAGAAATCGGTCGGGCCGAATGCTGGCGGGCAGTTGCTGCTTGGAGCGGGCGGGTTTTCACTTGGCCCGACCGGTGCGGATAATGGCGGCGTCGGCCTGAAAGCGC
>DMKG01000134.1:4597-4853 GCA_003454415.1 Alphaproteobacteria bacterium | reverse complement strand
GGGTTTTCACTTGGCCCGACCGGCGCAGATAATGGCGGCAATGTGGCGGGCGTCAGCAGCGCGATCAGTCAGGCGGCGGAACTGTTGAACGCGCTGCGCGCCGTTCCGGGCCTCGGGACGCAGGGCGGCGGCATCGCCAGTTATATCGACACGTTCGGCGCGGGCGGCATCACGGACGCGGCGGGGCTGGTGCGCGATGTGATTAACAAGGGTTTGATCACTGGTCTCAAGGAGTCGGAGCGCGACATTCTGAACA
>DMKG01000134.1:4064-4301 GCA_003454415.1 Alphaproteobacteria bacterium | reverse complement strand
CGCGAGCGATCTTGGCGCAGCCATCGAGCAGGTGCTGACGGCGCGGGAATTCCCGCAGCTGATCGCGGATCAATTGCTTGAGGCGACCGATCCGAAGGCGTTCAAACTGAAGCAGCTTGACGCGGCGCGGGCAATCGATGAACAGATGGCGCAGGCCGCGAACGATAACGGCGAAACGCTGGTCAATATCGAAAAGCTGTATGCGATTCGGCGGCAGGAAATTCTGAAGCAGTTCGG
>DMKG01000134.1:3321-3811 GCA_003454415.1 Alphaproteobacteria bacterium | reverse complement strand
CAGGAAATTCTGAAGCAGTTCGGCGAAGATTCCGCAGATATTCTCAGCGGCATTGCGAGCAACTGGAATGCGGCGGGTGATGCAGCGGCGCTTGCTGCGAGGCAGGCCGGTTCGCAAACTGGCGGTCTTGCGGCGGAGATATCCGCGCTTGTCCAAGCGTCCGCGCTCGCGACAGATCAGATCAGAGCGGCGTCCGAGGCTGTTATCGAGGAAATGAGCAAGGCATCTGATGCGCTGATTGAGGGCATCATGAAGGCGGCTGAAACCGCGCAGGAATTCCTGAAGAGCCTTGATAGCGGGCCATTGAGCGCGCTTACCACCGAACAGCAGTATTTCGCGGCGCGTGACGCCTTTTCAACCGACAAGACGGAAGAAAACGCGCGCACGCTGCTGGAGATTTCAAAGCTGCGGGATCCCGGCATTGGATTTCTGCGCGACAGCGCGCAGATACGGCAGTATTTCGGCGGGATTGTTTCCGGCGCCCCCGGCC
>DMKG01000134.1:829-3181 GCA_003454415.1 Alphaproteobacteria bacterium | reverse complement strand
ACGGCAGTATTTCGGAGGGATTGTTTCCGGCGCGCCGGGGCGGATAGAGGAAGAACAATCGCGCCTCGCCGCGTCGATTTTTTCGGAGCGGATGCGCGCGGATGAGGCCATAAGCCATCAAATAGAGTTGATGCGGCTGGCGATAAAAGCGGCAGAGGACCGCGCCCGCACACTTTCCGGGCCGCAAATCAGCCGGATAGCGGACTCTTTTTCTAGCCTCATGGTGAGTGATAATCCAACGGTCGCGGCTGCGGGAGCCAAGGCGCTCTCGGACTTCCAGGAGGTGCTTCGCACCGGCGGCGAGTTCAATGGGAAGATCATCCCTGAAGGGTTTTACAAACTCGGGTTCCCTGCCCTTTTCCCCGCCCTCCAGGGTTTTGCGGGCGGCGGCATTACGCCAGCGTGGGAGCCGTTTATTGTCGGCGAACGCGGTCCGGAAGTCATGATGATGCCGCAGCGCGGGCAGGTGGTCCCGAACAACGTGGCGTTCGGGAATTCCGAAATGATTGCGAAGCTGTCCCAGATCGAGAGCCGCTTAAGCGATCTTGAATCAGCGACAGTTGCGGTCGCGATCAAGACAGACAGTTTCGAGGCGCGCACCCGCAAATGGGACACCCAGGGCATGCCGCCTGTAAGGGCCGCCTGATGCCGGATATCGTGCCATCTCTGATCCCGGCCAAACCTTTCGGGATCGCGGATATTCACCTTTTATCCAGCAACGTGGCGGAGGCGGATTATGCGGCGTGGTCGGGCGCAACCACCTATGCGGACGGCGACCGGGTAATCATCGTTTCGCCCAGCGCAACGGTGACAATGACGGTGGCGAATCCTGCGGTGGTGACATGGACGGCGCACGGGCTTCCGGATAACACGCCGGTCAGATTTACCACCACCGGCTCGCTTCCCATGGGGATCATCGCGGGGAACGTATATTTCACGCGCGAAGGTCTGGCGGACGCAAACAAGTTTCAGGTCTCGGAAAGGCCGGATGGCCCGCCTATCGCCACGGCCGGGACGCAATCAGGTACGCACACGGCGTTCGCCACGCGCCATGACGTCTACGAATCGCTGGTTGGATCGAACACCGGAAACGCGCCAGCCCGCAGCCCAAATCACTGGGTCCGCGTGGACAGCACCAATCGCTGGCGGATGCATGATGACAGCCTGGGAACGCAGACCGCCAACCCGGACAGCATCGTCAACAGTTACAAGCCGGGCCGGATTGCCGACGCTGTGGTTCTGATGAACATCAATGCGGCCACGGTTCAGGCCACCGTCACCAGCGCCAGTGATGGGCTGGTGTCTGATGAGACATTCATTTGCGTCGGCCCGCCGTCTGAAAGCAGCTTTTACGCATGGGGGTTCGAGCCGATTGCGCGTGTGACAGATATGCTGATACGCGATCTGCCGCCTTATGCCGATGCGACCATTGCGCTGACGCTGAGCGATCCGGGCGGCACGGTGCTGTGCGGGAATTGCGTGATCGGAAAGATGCGGCCTGTCGGCCTGACGCAATACGGGATTTCGTCATCGATCCGGGATTACTCGGTGAAGGAGGAAAGCCCGTTTGGCCCGTTCACAGTGAAGGAGGGGCCGTATTCCCGAATTCTGGAAATGACGGGCTATATCACCAGCAGCGCGTCGCCCTCGATCTTCAACCTTCTGGCGGAGTATCGCGCGACGCCGGTCGCGATCATCGGTTCGTCGATATACGGACAGACCATAGCGTTCGGCTTCTTCGCCAGTCACAAGACCATCGTCCAGTATCTCACACGCTCCCTTGTCCAGATCGAATTTGAGGGCCTGAAATAATGCCGATTTCTCTTACGCCGCCGCCCCCTGCGCCGCTTCGCACCATGTCGCAGGCGGATTTCGATGCAGCCTACGCCGCGTTCATCGCCTGGCAGGAAACCAGCATTGACGAATTGAATGCAATGATTGCCGTGATCAATGGCACGGTCGGCGCTGGCGCGATTGCCATCCCCTACACGTTTTCAACGACAACTACCGATAGCGACCCCGGCAGCGGCAACCTGCGACTTAATCAGGCGACGCAGAACACGGCGACGGTGATCCGGGCAGACCTGAACGGGTCTGACGGGATCAGCAAGACGGTGTTGCTGGACCTTTTCGATGATGCTTCCGGCCCCGTCAAAGGCTATGTGCGGCTGGTGAAGCTGGGGGATGAAACGAAATATCTGATCTTCGAGGTGACAGCTCTGGCGACGCCCAGCGGCTACCGCAACATCACGGTTGCGCACCGGGCCAGCAGTTCGGCCAGCCCGTTCGCCAATAGTGACGCCATCGTGCTGTATTTCACGCGAGGCGGCGATCTTTCCACCAGCATCGCGA
>DMKG01000134.1:0-580 GCA_003454415.1 Alphaproteobacteria bacterium | reverse complement strand
TGCGATCTTTCCACCAGCATCGGCGATCATACAGTGGTGGTGACCACCGGCAACGGATACGGCTCCACCAACACAAAGATCAGGCGCTACAGCGCGGTGCAGGTCAATACCGGCACGGCGATCACCTACGCAGACAGCGCAGCTAATGGTGCGAGCTTCACGATAAACGAGACCGGAATTTACGCGATGACAGCGCTCGATCTTATCGCCAGCGGCGCTTTACAGTTCGGGATTTCACGAAATTCTTCACAGCTTACTACTGCTGTTGATTCGATAACGGCAGCAGACCGTCTGGCTTATACATCCATCAATACTGGCGGTAACACTGCAGCAAACGTGTCCGTTACCCGGCTGCTTATGGCGGGTTACGTGATCAGGGTCCATGCAGGAACGGGAAATCCTGACACCGCGCGCGCTTGGCAGAGTGGTTTCACCATCTGCAAGGTGGGCCTGTGACCACGATCTTGGCGTTCCCGTAAATTAGGAGAAAAACAGAATGACGATCACAGACAGCGCCGTGCACGGAATGTTCGATAACGGCTATGCCATAACCCATGCGTCCCTGCATGACGGTTTCCCC
>DMKG01000151.1 GCA_003454415.1 Alphaproteobacteria bacterium | reverse complement strand
AGCGCGATGATTGAAAAGACCGGAAAAAGTCCGCTTAATAGGGGCAGCATGGCTGATCCGGCATTAAGGGCGCGTGGGAGTTGATTTGCTCATCCAGCCACTCTATTTGGCGGTCGCCAGGAAGCGCTGCATGAACACCAGGTCCAGCCAGCGGCCGAATTTGTAACCGGTTTCGCGGAAATGGGCAACGCGGGCGAAGCCCAGTCTTTCATGAAAACGGAGCGAGGCGGTATTCTCCGCATCGATGGCTCCGATCATGACATGCAGGCCCGCGCGTTCCGCCCTCGCGATCAGAGATTCCATGAGCTGGCGGCCAATACCGTGTCCACGATGGCCTGCGTCGATATGCACCGTATGTTCGACGGTGAATTTGTATCCCGCCCATGCGCCGCGCCACTCGCCATAGGAGGCAAAGCCCAGCACTTGCGTACCCTCGACGGCAGCCAGAACCGGAAAGCCCTGCGCTTTGCGCGCCGCCATCCATTGCGCGCGATTTTCCAGGCTCACCGGCTCAAGGGCGTACACCGCGGTGGAGTTGGCGATCACCTCGTTATAGATGGCGAGAATGCCTGGCAGGTCATCCTCACGGGCGTCACGAATGATCATTGTGGTTCGCGTAACCGGGGAGTTCGGCGGTAACCACCCCGCCAAACAGGATGACCGCCCAGGAAAGATAAGTCCAGATCAGGAAGACCGGCAGCGCCGACAGCGCGCCATAGATGGCGTCATAGGCGGCGAAATTGCGGATATAGACGCCAAAACCTACATGCAGCAACTCGAATAACAGGGTCGCGATGGCCCCTCCTGCAAGGGCATGGCGTAGCGAAACCACCGAACACGGCAGTAATTTATAAACGAGTGTAAATCCAATGAGCTCCAGCGTTACGGGCAGCAACTGCTCCAGCAGTGACGCGGATTGGGCCGCAACCCCTTTCCCGGTCAGGAGGCCGGTGAAATAAGAGGTGGAAACCGAAAACGCCACTCCGATCAGAACAGGTCCCAGGGTCATTAACGTCCAGAACGTCATCAGCCGCGTCGTAAGCGGCCGCTTTTCATTTTCCCCCCAGATTTCGCTGAAGGCCGCCTCCACTTCGAACAGCAGAAGACCGGAAGTGAAGATCAGGAAGACAACGCCAAACCCCGTCAGATGATTGGCGTTGCTTACCAGAGTGCGGAAGGTTTGCTGAATGGCGGTATTGGCGTCCGGAGTGAAGTTGTTCAGCACAAATCCGGTCATAGCATCGCCAACCCCGGCAAATCCGGGAAATGCGGTCAGGATGGCCAGCCCGATCGCGGCAAGGGGCACAATCGCCAGCAGGCTGGTAAAGCTGAGAGCCGCAGCGTTGGTGAGGCAACTATGCGCCATGAAACTGCGCAGCATATGCTCCCCCAGCCCGTATAGCCGGCGTGCGAAAATGATGAACTTATCCGGCATCAGATATGTCCGTCATGCGGTCCAGCGCCCCTTGCAGGATATAGGCCGCGGCCAGTTTGTCGACGAGTTGCGCGCGCCGCGCCCGGCTGGCGTCGGCTTCGATCAGCAGGCGGGTGACGGCGCTTGTGGAAAGTCTCTCATCCCATAGCAGCAGCGGCAGTGTGAGATGTTTGAGCAGGTTGCGCGCATATTGCCGGACCGACTGGCAGCGTGGCCCTTCGCTGCCATCCATATTGATGGGATAGCCGATAACGGCCCCGCCGACCTCATGCTTGGCGAACAGATCAAGCAGTTTGAGCACATCCACGGAAAACTTGCCCCGGGCAAGGGTCTGCATGGGGGTCGCAATCATGCGTCCCCTATCCGACAGGGCCAGGCCGATGGTCTTTTCGCCCAGATCCACGCCCAGCAGCCTTTGCCCCGGCCCCAGCGCGTTCTTCAATAGAGAAATGTCCGTTAACAGCGGCATGGGCGCAGTATCTGGATTGTGTCTTTCCTGTCAAACTTCCTTTCGCGGCTGCGGCCGGCATGATAGTTTCCCCCGATCAACGATATCAGGGTGAATATGAGCGTAGATACGGAAACGGTCCGGCGCATCGCGAGACTTTCGCGGCTGGCGGTAAAGGACGAAGAGCTGGCGCCCATGGCGCAGGAAATGAACAAAATCCTGAACTGGGTCGAGCAGCTCAAGGATGTGGATACCTCCACAGTCGAACCCATGACCAGTGTGGTGCACGCGGCTCTCAAGCGGCGCGCCGATATAGTGAATGACGGGCATATACAGCAGGAGGTGCTGCGCAATGCGCCCTCCGCCGAGCATGGCTTTTATGTCGTTCCCAAAGTGGTCGAGTAGGGTGGTCATGACGGATCTGACCAGCTTGAACCTTGCGGAGGCGCGCGACGCGCTGCGCAAACGTGAATTCACTGCTCTTGAGTTGACCGAGGCCTATCTCGACGCCATGGCGGCGGCGCGCAAGCTAAACTGCTTTATTACAGAAACGTCTGATCGCGCGCGCGACATGGCGCGGGCTTCCGACCAGCGTCTGGCCAGCGGCGGTGCGGGCGCGCTGGAAGGCATCCCCCTTGGAATCAAGGATCTGTTCTGCACCAAAGACGTGCTGAGCACCGCAGCCAGCCATATTCTCGATGGGTTCGCGCCCAGCTATGAATCTGCGGTAACCGCAAATCTGTGGCGCGAGGGAGCCGTAATGCTGGGCAAGCTCAATCTGGATGAGTTCGCCATGGGTTCTTCCAACGAAACGAGCTATTATGGCCCGGTCATCAATCCCTGGCGGCGGACGGACGATCCCGCGCCGCTGGCGCCGGGCGGCTCTTCCGGCGGTTCGGC
>DMKG01000274.1:1593-4976 GCA_003454415.1 Alphaproteobacteria bacterium | reverse complement strand
GGGACCCGGCATGGGACCCTCCCATGCCGGGTCCCTTGTCCGCCGCCTGATTTTGCCGAAGGGGAACGGCCGGATTCAAATTCCATCTTGCAATGACAGCCTATCGCAAACATTTCATAGGGAGTTGACGAGGGTCAAAACAGGCGGGGCCGGGCGTTCCTATATGTGGTTCACGAACCAGCAACAGGAGAGACGGACATGACTGACACGGAAAAGAAATTGCCTGTTCATACGGAAGACAAGTCCGCTGGACGTGACGGCGGTCTGCATGTGTGGCATCCTTTTGGCAGCCTGCGCCGGGAGGTTGACCGGCTGTTCGAGGATTTTGACCGGGATTTCTGGCTGGCCCCCTTCCGGCGCCCGCTGCATGACATCGAGCCGGTGCTGCGGCGCAATCTGAACTGGGGCGCGACCCCCGCGGTCGACATCGTCGACAAGACCGACGCCTATCAGGTGATCGCGGAACTGCCCGGCATGGATGAGAAGACTATCGAAGTCAAACTCGCCAATGGGGCGTTGACGATCAAGGGGGAGAAGCAGGATGAGAGAGAGGAGAAGAAAAAGGATTACCATCTGCGCGAACGCAGCTTCGGCGCGTTCGAGCGCAGCTTCTCCCTGCCCGATGAAGTGGATGCGGACAGGATCGAAGCCAGTTTCGTCAAGGGCGTGCTGACGGTAAACCTGCCCAAAAAACCGGAGGCGGTGAAACCGGAGAAAAAGATCGCCATCAAGGGCGCCTGAGATTCGGCGCCGAAGCGTGGTCCGCCCCCCTGTCCAGGCAGGGGGGTGCGCGCCACAGGAATTATCTTTCAGGGGTGGCGCCGCCTCCTGAAGAATGGATACAAGCGGGGCGCGGAAGGCGAAAACTCCATTCAAGTCTCAAACATGCATTTCATTCGGGCGGGGCTTCTCGCATTGACCGCCCTTCTGGTTATGCCGGCGTCGGCGCAGGTGAAAGAAGATCCCGTTGCTGCGCAAATACTGCGTCTTGCATCAGCCCCTCGCTGGGGCGGTCTCTCCTCCGAATCCATGGAGTTGCTGCGGCGGTTATACGCCCCGCGCCAGGGCGCGCCCTTATGGATGAGGACGGGGGATGGGCGGAAACGGGCCGCCATGGCCCAGCATCTGCTTGCGAACGCCTACCAGGAAGGACTGCGTCCGGCCGATTACGCCGTGGCTCTGACGCCGCCGCCGCCCGAAGATGCGGAGGCGCAAGGTCTTGCCGAAGCTGACCTCAGTCTTTCCGCCGGGATGCTGCGCTATATTTCGGATGTCCATAATGGCCGCCGTAATCCCAGTGAAATCGACCCTGAGCTGCAGTTGGTCTCAGAGCGGCGTGACCCGGTTGATCTGTTGCGCAAAGGAATGGAGGCGGAGGACTTCAAAGCCTGGCTGAAGGGGCTGCATCCATCCACACATGGATATGTTCAATTGCGCGACGCGCTGGCGCGGATGCGATCCCTCGCGCAAAGCGGTCCCTGGCCGCTGCTGCCGGACGGTCCGAAACTGGAAAAGGGCTCCAGGGGGCCTGCTATCCCTATCGTCCGTAGCCAGCTTGTGAAATTTGGAGATAGACGCGCCGGTATGCCGGAAGATCATGCGGATGAATTCGATGCGGCCCTTGAAGCGGCGGTCAGGGCCTTTCAGGAGCGGCACGGTCTGGAGCCGGACGGGATCGTCGGCCGGCGGACGCGGGGCGCGCTCAACACCAGCCCCTCGGAACGGGTCAGACAGATCATTCTCAATATGGAGCGGCTGCGCTGGCTGAAGGAAGATTTCGGCCCGCATTTCGTACTGGTCAATATCGCCAGCTTCGAACTGATCGCCATAGAGAGGAATGCGGTCGCCCTCCGCAGCCCGGTCATTGTGGGGCGGGAATACCGCCGTACGCCGGTATTCAGCGACCACATCGTCAATCTCGTGCTCTCGCCGACCTGGACGCCGCCGCCCCGTCTGGCGCGGCTGGACGTCTTGCCGAAGATAAAGGCCGATCCGGCCTATCTCGCGCAGCAGGGATTTCGCGTGTTTGACGGCTGGGGGCCGGAATCCCGGGAACTGAACCCCGACGGCATCGACTGGCGCGGGATCACGGCGGATAATCTGCGTTACCGGCTGCGTCAGGAGCCGGGGCCGCGCAACGCCCTTGGGGGCGTCCGATTTTCCCTGACCAACGCCTTCGGCATCTATCTGCACGACACGCCCCACCGGGAGTTGTTCAGCAAAACGGCGCGCGGGTTCAGTTCCGGCTGCATCCGCGTGGCGAAGGCGCTGGAGCTTGCCCTCTTCGCCCTGGAAAACGACCCGGCCTGGCCGCCCGGGCGCCTTTCCCAGGCCATGACCAGCGCCCGGACCCAGGTGGTGCGGCTGGCGCGCCCGCTGCCGGTGCATATCATCTATCATACCGCCTGGGTGGATGAGGCGGGTGTGTTGCAGTTCCGTGAGGACATATACGGGCGGGATGTCCTTCTGCGCGCCGCTTTGAAACTTGATGCGCCCCCGGTCCGATAGCAAAGTTCTTAAAATCGCGCCGCATTTCTGTTAAGCATTTCGCAGTCAGAAGCAGGCTAGTCTTACTGGCTGATTCGGTCCGGGCTGATGGGGTGGGCAATGCGGGAAAGCGATGAAAATTTTGCGGGACGGGCCAGAACTCTCAATCGCCGAAGCCTGCTGAAATCGGGCGCCGCCTGCGCGGCGGGCCTTCTGCTGGGGGGCGGGCCTGCCTGCGCCCGGCTGCTGGCTCCGCCCAAAACCCTGGCGTTTTACAACCTGCATACAGGCGAGCGGGTGAAGACCGAGTTTTCAGCCGGGGGAGATTTCATTCCCGAAGCGCTGACCCGGATCAACCGCGTTTTGCGCGACCACCGCACCAATGAAATCCACCCGATAGATACGGACCTGCTGGAGCTTCTCTTTGCGCTGCAGCGCCAGACCGGCGCAAGAGGGGAGTTTCACGTCATTTCCGGTTACCGCTCTCCGGCCAGCAATGCGAAATTGCAGGCTGCCGGCGGCGGGGTCGCCACCCGCAGCCTGCACATGTCCGGCAAGGCCATCGATATCGCCCTGCCCGGTTGCAGCCTGGCCGATCTGCGCCGCGCCGCCCTCCGGCTGCGAGGCGGCGGCGTGGGCTATTATCCCTCCTCGGGTTTCGTGCATGTCGACACCGGGCGCGTCCGTCAGTGGGCGTGACCCCGCCGGGTTGCGGCAGCTGACGCCGGACCCGGAATGGCGCTTTCCCGGACATGTGAGCAACGAACAGAAACGCATTTTTTTAAAAATCGATGTGGACAGTCCGGCTGCCATTGATTATAGTTATAAAGGTCTAATATGAAAGTCTGGACCGGTTTCTTCCCGCCGGACGCCTAACTGGAAGGTCGGGAAACCGG
>DMKG01000274.1:0-1305 GCA_003454415.1 Alphaproteobacteria bacterium | reverse complement strand
TACAGTAAAGAAAAACAGCACGTTATGGTTGGGACAGGCCCCGCCCCCTGAGCCGGGCGGCAGAATAAAGCGTAACAGGCGAGGACAAATTCCGGCTGCGGTTTTTCCGGAATAACTGTCGGACCGCCATAGTATGAACTTAATATCATGGCTTAATATCAAGGAAGGAATTGAACCGATGAAAATCAACAGATTTTCAGCATTTATGGGCGCGTCGGCTCTCGCCCTCACCATGGCCGGCAACGCGATGGCCATACCGAGCTTGCAGCTTTTTATTGAGCAGTCGGATTATGAGGATGCTGCAGAAAACACGTCCAGTCCGGAAGATGCGGATACCTGGGCGAAACTCGGCACGGGTTCTTTCAAATTGTGGGTGATCGGCGATACAAGTGACACTTATCGCATACGGGACGTCATGTTCGTCGCCAGTTTTAATGACGATCTGACCCCTTCTCTCGCTTTCACCTCCACCACGACTGGCGGCGCGGGCGGTTTTACAGACCCCTCTACCCCCGTTGGGCCGACTGGGCCGTCACCCGTCAGCATAGCATTTTTGACGAGTGGTCCGTTGACGCCGCATTCTCCGCTTGGCGCGCCGGACAGGCTTGCGGTCGAGTGGAATCTGGGGATGTTTGAACTGACCGACAGCCCTATAGCTGATTTTTTTGGGTCAGCCTCGATTGAAGCCGCTGACAATTGGTTCCCTGCACCCACTGGCCAAACAGGCCAGATCAATGTCTATGACGTACTGGTCAGCGGCCTTCCCGTCGGCGCCCAGGTGCATTTCGACGTGTATGGCGTGGAGCAGACACGAGAGTGCATAAAAGAGAGAGGAGTGTGTACTGGGGAATATACTTCATGGACGGATGTCACCCGCGGCCCGAATCTGGGTTATGTGAATGCGCCCTTCTCCCATGACGCGCGGTGGGAGGAGATTGGTCTCACGTCGCCCCCCTCCGTTCCCGAACCCGCTTCCCTGACTCTGCTGGGGGCCGGGCTGATGGGGCTGGGCTATATCGGCCGGCGCCGCAATAAGGCCTGAGCCGGAGGCCGGTCCCGGCAGGGCCTGGGGTTACTTACTCTCAGGCTCTGCGAAGGCCAGACGTCTTGCCAACATGCGCCCCGGGTTTCCCGGGGCGTTGCTTTTTTGGCTGCCCCGGCATATGCGGCATGGGATCCTTCCCCCTGCGCCAAGGCTTCGGGGGGCACGTCACTTCGTTCAGGATGACGGCGCCCGTTGTCATTCTAAGCGCTTTCCTGTCATTCTGAGCGCAGCGAAGAATCTGAGTAATACGCACGGGATTC
>DMKG01000258.1:1756-4296 GCA_003454415.1 Alphaproteobacteria bacterium | reverse complement strand
AAGGGCTGGGGCGAGTCCATCATCATAGGCGTAGCGGGCGCGGGTCAGGAAATCCGTACACGCCCTTTTCAGCTTGTAACAGGGCGCGTGTGGCGCGGCACGGCCTTTGGCGGGGCAAGAGGCCGCAGGGACGTGCCGAAAATCGTGGACTGGTACATGGATGGGAAAATCAATATCGATGACCTCATCACCCATACCATGCCGCTCAGTGAGATAAACAGGGCGTTTGATCTGATGCATCGCGGCGAGTCCATCCGCAGCGTCGTGATGTATTGAAAACGGAAGGCGTTTGAGCCATGACCGTAGCGCGAAATGAAAGGGTGCATCTCAGCGATGAGGACCGGCGTCATCTGCGGGAACTGCGCACGCAAAGACCGGCGCACCATGCGCCCAAATTCACCAGGAGCAGGGGCGCGCAGATTGCAGACCGGCTTGCCGCCATAGCGGGATCCTGGCGGTTCATCATTTTTCAGAGCATCCTGATCGTTCTCTGGATGGGCTTGAATGTGACCGGTTATATTTATAAATGGGATCCCTATCCCTTCATCCTGCTTAACCTGCTGCTATCATTTCAGGCGGCCTATGCCGGGCCGGTCATCCTGATGAGCCAGAACCGTCAGGCCGAAATCGACCGCAAGAATGCCGAATATGATTACCGGATCAACGTGAAGGCGGAACTGGAAATCGAATTGTTGCATAACAAGATCGACACCTTGCGTGAACAGGAGATTTTGAAGCTGATTACAATTGTCGAGCGTCTTTCGGCTCATCTGGTGCAGGAGCGGGACGCTGTGGATTTGCCCGATGGCGGGGAGAAACCAGCCTAATCGGAGATCAGCGCCCCTGGCGTCAGCACCGGAGCTTCGCGCAGCATGGTAATGGAGACGCGGCGGTTTCCCGCAATATAGGGGTCCTCCGGGAAAAGCGGTTCGGTGCCTGCTTTGCCGGAAATTTGGGAAAAGCGCGCATTGGCGACGCCCGCGTCTCTCAACAGCCTGCGGCCCAGCATCGCGCGGTCCGCGGATAATTCCCAGTTTCCATAGCCATCCGGGCGCTGAAATGCGGCAGCGTCGGTATGCCCGGATATGGCGATGCGGTTCGGCAGTCTGTTCACCACTTTGGCGATTTCACCGAACATGGCGCGGGTGCGGACATAGGGTTCGGCCGTGCCTTCCTTGAACATGGGCCGGTTGACATCGTCGACAAGCTGAATGCGCATTCCTGCGGGGGTATGGTCGATAATCAACTGTCCGGACAATTGCGCAAGTTCCGGAATGTCCCGTATGGCCTGCTTGATCTCTCTTTCCGCATTTTCAAATATCTTCTTTTCACGATCGGCTATGGCCTGGTTGAGCGCCTCCTCGGAAACCTTTTCGATGGTCTTTTTTTCGGTTTGCGGGGAGCTGGAAGCTTGAGCTGAACTGGGATTTGCGTTGTTTGCTTCCATCCCCATTGGAGAGGCTGCTTCGGCGGCACTGCTGGACAGGGTGGCTACTGTCGCCGCGGGGGGGTTGGCCGCATTCTGTTCATCGTCGGGCTGATTTGTCGGCGGGTTGGGGGGAGCCAGCGACAGGGTAATGGTCGGCGTGCCATCGGCGACGCTTTTTTCCTTGTTCAAGCTTTGCCCACCCAGCATGCCATCGCTGCCACCAGTGGCGGCGCTGACCAGAGCCATTGTGAAATAATCAGATATGCCTTCTTTTTGTTCCTTTGTGGTGGTGCTGAGCAGCCATAACATCAGAAAAAAGGCCATCATGGCCGTCACGAAATCGGCATAGGCCACCTTCCAGGCGCCGCCGTGATGCCCTCCCTCTATTTTTTTGACTCTTTTGATGACGATACTGCCATTTGCGGCGTTATCGCCCTGCCCCTTTTTCATACGCACATTCCGAGTTGATCAGAAATTCGGGGACAGGATAGCGCGGGAGAGTTAATGTCAGGTTTGCACTTTACCTTGCTTGGCGGCTGCAGGGGTCGATATCCTTCTCTTCCGCCTAAGGGCATTGTGCGGCAGGCGTTCCATCGCCTATAAGTTAAGAAATTATTCAACTTTGAAGGGGACCGGAAATGACTGTTGACACCCGCGCCTTGCGCAATGCTTTTGGTAGTTTTGTAACGGGCGTCACTCTGGTCACGACAATCGGGCCTGATGGCAAAGCAATCGCCATGACGGCCAATTCGTTCAGTTCCGTTTCTCTAGACCCGCCATTGGTGCTCTGGTGTATTGACAAAGGTTCCGACAGGCTGGGAGCTTTCAACAGCAGCAAGCACTTCGCGATCAATATTCTGGCCGCTAACCACCAGGAATTGTCCGGGAGATTCGCCAGAAAAGGGCAACCCTATATGGACGGGGTTGATTATGAAACATGGGTGACGGGCAGCCCTATCATTTCGGATGCGGCCGCCATTTTTGATTGCGACAAATTCGCCGCCCATGATGCAGGTGACCATATCATCCTTGTCGGCCTGGTCCGGAAGTTTGACTCGCTAGAAAACAAGGGGAAACCACTTGTATTTCACAGGGGCGGATACAGTTCCCT
>DMKG01000258.1:1027-1415 GCA_003454415.1 Alphaproteobacteria bacterium | reverse complement strand
TGCCGCCTAATGTCTGGCGCCCGCCTGCGCGGATAAGACCAGTCACACCTACGGGGATCAGAAATGCTGGCGGCTCTTGTCCAGACTTACAACGAACTCATAGCCCCGCTCCTGCTCAAAGGCGGTGCGGTTGTTGGCGTGTTGCTGGTCCTTTCCATTGTGGCGCTGGCCGTTATTTTAATAAAGATTGCGCAATTTTATAAGGCCGGCATTTACGCTTCGCAGCGAAACCGGGCCCAGCTATTAGATCCCGTGCTCCAACTCATCCGTAATGGCAAGTATGCCGAGGCGCAGGGGCTGCTTGAGAAACAGCGCGGTCCTCTGGCGCGGATGCTGGAGGGAGGTCTGCTGGCCAGCTGGCAAAATCACCGGCGGGGGGACGAGGGTG
>DMKG01000258.1:518-787 GCA_003454415.1 Alphaproteobacteria bacterium | reverse complement strand
CAAAATCACCGGCGGGCGAACGAGGTTGAAGAAGAAATCGGGCGGATCGGGGGAAATCAGCTGGTCGCCATGCAGTCCTATTTCCGGTGGCTTGAGGTTATTGGAAACATTGCGCCTCTTCTGGGCCTGTTGGGCACAGTGATGGGAATGATCACAGCATTTCAGCAACTGGAACTGGCGGGCAGTAAGGTCAACCCTTCCATTCTGGCGGGCGGTATCTGGGAGGCGTTGTTGACAACGCAGGTCGGTCTGATGGTGGCCATACCCGT
>DMKG01000258.1:0-247 GCA_003454415.1 Alphaproteobacteria bacterium | reverse complement strand
GTGACGGTGCTCAATCTGCTGGAAAGCCGGCTTGACCAGTATCGCCAGATAATGCGCGACGTCTCTGCCCGGCTGATGTCCGCTCTCTATGCCGGCGAACAGAAAGCGGACCCGCGTCCGGATCCATCTTCGGCGATTGCAGCGCAATAGGAAGGCCAGGCTCCGTAAGAATGAGCGGACTTGATCATCCAATCCGGCGTTCCCGGAAAATGAGCATGACCCCCATGATCGACGTGGTGTTCCTGCT
>DMKG01000015.1:4061-4450 GCA_003454415.1 Alphaproteobacteria bacterium | reverse complement strand
CGCGAAGGCAAGATCACCCTGCCGGTCGTCTTGTCTTACCGGCGCGGCTCGGATCATGACCGCGCATTCTGGCGGCGGGTGATGCAGCCGGGAATGCAAAATGCTGATGATCTGGCCCGCGCGGCGCAACTGATGACCCAGCACAAGGCGCTTTCCGGCACCATAGAGCGTGCGAGACATTATGGCGCCATGGCGCAGGATGCGCTGGCGATATTCCCCGATGGCCAGGAGAAAGCCGTTTTGTCGGGTATTGTGGACTTCTGCATCTCCCGCGCCCATTAACGGCCGGACTTGCAGCGGTCCTAACGTGTTCGCCCCGTCAAGCCACTACATGGCTCGCCGAGCCGAAGCACGTAGTGCGAAGGCTGGTCGGAGTGAGAGGATTCGAA
>DMKG01000015.1:3510-3788 GCA_003454415.1 Alphaproteobacteria bacterium | reverse complement strand
CTACCAGGCTGAGCTACACTCCGGCGTAATCCGCCGTCTTACGGTAAAGGCGCGGATGCAGGGCGGGTTATAACGGTTGTGCGGCCAGGCCGCAAGCAACAGAAATCTATATTTTTGTATTTACTCCGGGTGTTATGCTTGGCCGCCTCAGCGAAGGATTCACCCTGGGCCATATCTGGCCCGAGAAGATGGAACACGCAAAGTGGCCGGTAAAGACAATATTTTCCTTTGCGACAAAACTCTTGATTTCAAGAATCCCGACATTGCGGGTTTTTACC
>DMKG01000015.1:2965-3256 GCA_003454415.1 Alphaproteobacteria bacterium | reverse complement strand
GTACTGGAATGCAAAGCGGGCCGGGCGGGAGTTTCCATCGCGCGAGGATATTACGCCCCGTGATATCCCCCACCTGTTGCCCTGGCTGCATCTGCATGACGTGCCGCCATCAGGAGAAGAGATCCACATCCGCCTGGTGGGAACGATGTTATCGGAAACCTTCGGCGATGGCGACATGCGTGGCAAGCCCCTCTCCACACTTCCCGCAGGGGTTTACGCCCGCGTAAAACAGGCGATTAACTGGGTAATGGACGCCCGTGCGCCTATCCGAACCTATGCCCCGAACGCCGC
>DMKG01000015.1:2530-2713 GCA_003454415.1 Alphaproteobacteria bacterium | reverse complement strand
TTGCCTCAGCGCCAGTTTCTGGGCATCGAATCCTGCTTTGCCCCTCTGTCCAGCGAAGGGGACGACATTAATATGATCGTCGCCGTGTCAATTCTGGAGAACTGGCGCTAAAGCATCCTGGGCAGGATAAAATCCTCACCTCGAACCGGCGCCGTAACTCCTTTGACGCGCGGCTTGCTAATG
>DMKG01000015.1:992-2277 GCA_003454415.1 Alphaproteobacteria bacterium | reverse complement strand
AGCTTGCTAATGATGCAAGACCTGATCTGTCGCCGGGTCAAGCATGCGGTGCAGATGCACGATGAAATACCGCATATGGGCGTCATCCACCGTCCGCTGCGACGCCGCCTTCCAAGCCTTCAATGCAGCCTCATAATCGGGAAATATCCCGACAATATCGAGCGCATCAACATTCTTGAACTCTACGCTTTGCGGATCCGTCAGCCGGCCGCCAAAAACGAGATGCAACAACTGCTTGGGCATTTGGATGCTCCGCGCATTTTACCGCCTTTCGGGACGGATTTGGGGTTGAAAAAAGCCATAAGGCCGCCGATCCGATATCTAGCACAACACAGTTAATAATTCATAAGCGCTTTTCCAGCCCCCTGGCAGGCCGAATCTGAAATCCGGCGGCCCCCTATGCAGCAGAGACGGATACACTTCAGATTCACGAGATCACCCGGCAATAAAGGGTTTTTCGCATGCTCAAAGGCGCGTACGTCGCCCAAAGGGGCGGCTGCATGAACCGCCGCGGATTCAACTGCATCTCACCAGGATGATTTCGCCTGTTCAATCGCACCGCGAAGGTCATGCTTGCGCATCGGCAGTGAACGGATGCGCTGCCCGGTCAGGCCAAACACTGCGTTGCCGACCGCCGCCGCAATGGGCGGCGTGCCTGGCTCGCCCGCGCCGCCCGTTGGACGGCCGGAGGGCATGAGCTTTACTTCTATTTGCGGCGCATCGGCCAGACGAACCATTTCGTAATCCGGGAAATTCTGTTCCACCACACGGCCTTTGCTGATGCTGATCTCCCCATAGAGGGCGGCGGTCAGCCCATAGATGACGCCGCTTTCCATTTGCGCGGCGAACGTATCGGGATTGATCACCTCTCCAGGATCGGCGGCGCACCACACTTTGTGCACCTGCGCCTGGCCATCCGCATTGATGGAAACCTCGGCCACCTGCGCCACGATGGTGCCGAAGGATTCCCGCATGGCGATGCCGCGGGCCCGGCCCATGGCGGGGGGCCGCCCCCATCCCGACATTTCGGCCGCCGCCTCCAGCACTGCTTTATGCTGCGGCGCATCCCGCAGCAGATCACGCCGGTATTCAAAGGGATCACGCCCCGCATTATGGGCCAGCTCATCGATGAAAGATTCGATGAAGAAGCCCTGAAGGGAATGGGCGACGCTGCGCCAGGCGCCAAAGGGAATGGGGTCCGTGCCGCTGACCACCCGCGCACGCCGGTCGTCAATGGCGTATTGGATGAAGACCGCATCCGCCGGTTCGCGCTTTTCGGTATAAT
>DMKG01000015.1:522-816 GCA_003454415.1 Alphaproteobacteria bacterium | reverse complement strand
AAAGGGAATGGGGTCCGTGCCGCTGACCACCCGCGCACGCCGGTCGTCAATGGCGTATTGGATGAAGACCGCATCCGCCGGCTCGCGCTTTTCGGTATAATCCTCCTCCCAGAAAACCGGAAGCCCCGACGCATCCAGCCCGGCGCGCATCCTCGCAAGGGAGGCGTTCCGGTAATTGTCCTGGGTCATGTCCTCTTCGCGGGTCCAGATCAGGTTGACCGGCGCATCAAGCTGCACCGCAAGCCGAACCGCCTGTTCAAGATAATTCAAAGTAGAGCCGCGACGTCCGAAACC
>DMKG01000015.1:0-277 GCA_003454415.1 Alphaproteobacteria bacterium | reverse complement strand
CCTCCCATCGCCGTATTGTTCAGTGTGACATGCTCCATGGAAAGTCCGGCCACTTTCGCCGCCAGCGCACGGGCCGCAAGCGGATCCTGAAACCCGCCCCATATCTGCAGTCTGCCGTCCGAAAAATGCGCCGTGCAATTCATCGGCTCCATGGTTGCGTGGGCGAGATGGGGAACCTGATAGACAGCCTCGATCAGACGGTCCGCCCGCTTTGCCGCCGCCTCCACATCGCCAAAATCATAATCGCTGTCGAAATCGCCCTTGTCGAGGGCGGCTT
>DMKG01000053.1 GCA_003454415.1 Alphaproteobacteria bacterium | reverse complement strand
CATGAAAGCCATCAGATGCATACAAATCTCTCGCCTTTTACCGCCAGGGTTCGGCTTCTGATCAATGTCAAGGGGCTGAAAGTGGAAATGGCGGATCCGCCGGGGTTTCGAACGGACGCCTTCCGGGCGATCAATCCCATCGGTAAAATTCCGGCCCTAGAACTGGATGACGGAACCATCCTGCCGGAATCGGAAATCATCTGCGAATATCTGGAAGACAGATTTCCCGCCCCCACGCTGCGGCCAGCCGATCCGCTGGAGCGGGCGAAGGCGCGGCTGCTCGCACGCATGTCCGATCTATATATCATGCCCGCCGTACGGCCCCTGGTCTTTATGCTGCGGGGCGCCGTGGAGAGAACTCCGCAGGCCGTAGACGGCGCAAAAACCGCCGTGAACGCGGCGCTGAAGGATCTGGAAGCGCTGATCGGAGAAGGCGGTTATGCGGCCGCCAATCAGCTCACCCACGCGGATGGCGCGCTGGCCGCATCGCTGTTCTTCGTCACCTCATTCCTGCCCATGTTTGACGAACTTAATCCGCTGGCGCCGTTTCCCAAAGTCACCGCCTATTGGAACGCCATCGGTAAGGACCCGCACATCGCCCGGATTCTGGAGGAAATGCAGGCGGGAATGAAAGCCGCATTCGGAGGTTAGAGTGGCGCTAGGCGGGCGCTGCTTCCTTTTTACGGCGCGGAAACAGGCGTTCGAGACAGACCGCCAGCGCAGGAAGGGCGGTTACCGCGCCTATCATGTTGATGAAGAACATGAATGACAGCAGCATGCCCATATCCGCCTGAAATTTCAGCGCGGAGAAGGCCCAGGTTGCGACGCCCACGCTGAGGGTGAGGCCTGTGAACATGACCGCCACGCCTGTTTCCTGCAGGGTTCGGGAGTAGGCCTCGGCGATTTCCACTTCCTCATTGAGATAGACCTGCATGCGGCTGTAAATGTAGAAGGCGTAATCGACGCCTATGCCTACGGCCAGCACCAGCACCGGAAGGGTTGAAACCTTCAGTCCAATCCCGCGCCACGCCATGAACCAGTAGCCGATAAAGGTGGCGAAGATGAGCGGCAGGCAGCAGCATAGGGTCGCGCGCCAATCCCGGTAAGCCAGAATGACCAGGCTTATGATCGCTATATAGACGGCGATCAGCATGGGAATTTCGTTGGCGGCAATCACCTCATTGGTGGCCGCCATGATGCCGGCGTTGCCAGAGGCGAGGCGGAAGTTGACCCCTTCCGCCGGATTGTCCGCGATGAACTGCCCGGCCGCCGCGACGACGCGCTTGATGGTCTCCGCCTTGTGATCCACGGTGAAGGCGATCACCGGCAGCATGGTGCAGCGGTCATTCAACAGGCCGCTGCTGGCTGGAACGCCGCCAATGGTAAGCGCGAATGTTCTTGGATTGCGCGCCAGCGCCTGGAATTTGAGATTTTCTTCCGACCACGTCGCATATCCGCGCTTGGCCAGGGTGGAAAGGGACATGGCGTATTTGACCCCTTTGACATTCTGCATATGCCAGGTAAAGCGGTCCAGTAACGCCATCGCGTCATAATTTATACAGGAAAGCTCCGGCATTTCCGCAACGATGATGAATGCGTCCAGATTCATGGAAAACTTATCCACCATCAGATTGGTGTCGACATTATAGCGTTCCTCCGGCCACAGTTCCGGCGCGCCGGCATGCAGATCGCCGACATGCCGGTCACGCGTGGCGGCGACAGACATGACGAAAATGACCAGACAGATGGCGAGAGTGATCACACTCGCCCGCGGACCCGCAATCTGCGCGAGCCACCGCATGGCGCGCATCCGCGCGGCGCGCGCGCGGGTGATCCGCGCCACGTAACCCGGACCAAACCGGCAATAGGAAGCGAGGATCGGCAACATAATCAGATTGGTGATGATTTTCAGCGCCACGCCAATGGTGGCCATTGCCGACATTTCCTGAATCATCGGAATGGGAATCAGATAGAGGGTGAGGAACCCCACCAGCGTCGTCACCAGGGCCATGGATCCCGGGATCAGCAGTCTGGAGAAAGTGGCGCGGGCTGCGGTTTCACTGTCTCTGCCGGCGCAGATTTCCGACGAGATCAGGTTGATCTGCTGCACGCCGTGACTGACGCCAATGGCGTAAACCAGAAAAGGAACCAGAATGGCGAGCGGATCAAGACCGATATCAAATATCTTCAGGAGGCCAAACTGCCAGACCACGGATATCAGGGAGCAGAACACCGCAAGCAGCGTCAGCATGATCGAGCGCGCATAAACGTAAACCGCCAATGCAGTCAGGAGGAAAGCCAGCGCGAAAAAGGACCCGACGTTTTTGACCTCCTGACCGATATCGCCGATCATCTTGGCGAAGCCGATGATATGAATTTCATACTTGTCGTCTTCGAAACGGCCGCGCACTTCAGTTTCAAGCCTGGAGGCCAGGTCCATGTAATCAAGGGGTTTTTTTGTCATAGGGTCGATTTCAACCAGGCTGGCCTTGATGGAGCCTATGGTGAAATCATGCGAAACCAGCTGGCCGACATGACCGCCGCGCAGGGTGTTGTCGCGAATCCGGGCGATCTTCTGCTCCGTGAGGTTTTCCGGCGTGACATTGGCTTCTATGACGTTGTAGGCCAGCAGGCCATCCTCGTTGACTTCCAGCACCCGGGTATTCGGCGTCCACAGGGATTGCACCGATCCGCGAAAAACCCCGGGCAGATAAAAAACCGCCTCGGTCACCTCGTTCAGCTTCCGCATGGCGTCCACGGTCCATATCGTTCCCTCACGGGGGTGAACGCCGACTATGATCGTATTGGGCGAAGGCAGCCGGTCGCGATATTCATAAAAGGTCTGTATGAACGGATGATCGGTCGGCAGCTGCTTTACGAATCCAGCATCGAACCGCAATTGCAGGGCGAAATAACCCGTCACCAGCGTCAATGCCGCCAGCGCCACCAGAATAGGCGCGCGCAGCATGAAAACCAGGTTTTCAAATCTTTTAAGCATGATGCGGTGTTTCCTGTCGCTCTGATTGATCTTTTTATTCTTTTGGTTTTTTGATCCGCCGTCACACAGGAAAGGCGGGTCAGTGAGGCCGGAAATGAACGAAATGAAGGCTTAACAGGCTGCGGACGCTCTCTACTGACAAGATGTCAGCTGTTATGAAATACCCCCTTGTCACCAAAGGCCGCAAGGGTGAAAATGGCGTTCACAAGGAAGTGATACTTCAGGAGAAGTGGAACATGGCCCTCGCAGAGCTTGACCATTACAATATCGTTACGGGGAATCTGGAGCGTTCGGTGGAGTTTTACGAACAGGTCCTGGGCCTGCGCAATGGAGAGCGGCCGAATTTCGGCATTCCTGGCGCCTGGCTGTATTGTGGAGATAAAGCCGTCGTTCACCTGATCGGCCTCGAAAAAAATGAGAGGAACGGCAGCGGCGCCATCGACCATGTTGCTTTCCGCGCCACCGATTTTGATGGTACGAAAGCGAATTTACAGCAACAGGGAATTAAATTCTCTGAAATGTCTGTCCCCGGCTTCAATATCAGGCAGATATTCGTGCATGACCCTGACGGCGTGAAAGTGGAGTTGAACTTTTTCGCAAGTTAGCGGATTTCGGGCTGCAGGGGATTGAATCCGCTGAAGCGGATAACCGACATATCGCCAGCCTGCAGCGCTTCCGATCGCACAGCCCAGCGGTTGGTTTCAAACGCCAGCGCCCGGCGTAATTCCGCCTGATATTCCGGACTGGATTCATCGGCGATCAGTTTTTCCATATTTTTCTTCAGACCGCGAAAGCCATTGGCGATAAACGCGATATACTGTTCGGTCAGATTTTCCGTCACCCGCAGATCGAGTTTGGCTTCGGAAAAAGCAGCGACATATTCCTCCTTGCTCCAAAAGCTGCTCTCCTGCCCGTCGGCTTCATTCCATTTCACCACCCCCGGCGAGTTTGCGCCATTCTGGGCGGTCACATAATTGATCAGGATGAATTGCCCGCGCGGCTTCAGCGCGCCTTCGATTTCCGCGATCAGACGTTTTTTTGACCGCACGTGATGCATCATCTCTTTGGAAAAGATGCAATCGAATTTGCGCTTGGGAAGCTCGACGGTTTCGGGATCGAATTGCGTAAAGGGGACCTTTTTTCCCATGCCGTGCATGATCGACTGCTCCATCCCGGCCTTGATGTGATTTGGCACGGCCTCATAGGCCGTAACCCACACCCCATAGGCCGCACACATGGCGCGCGCCGGCCCCCCCAGCCCTGCGCCCATATCCAGCAGGCTCATTTCCGGCGTCAACCCCAATCTTGCCGTGAGGCCCGTGATGAAATCGGCCGGACCAGGGGTCAGGTTTCCTTCTCCCCACAGGGCCTGCGATATACGCCCACGCGCATGAATTTCCTGATGCTGTCTGGGCGGCGCCTTCACCGATCGCGCCCGCGCTTGCGAGGGATGCGCGGCGCCCTGACCCGACGATGAACTGACGCCCCCATTCCACCAGAGACTGAGTTTGTTTTTGTACCCCGTCAGATCATCCAGCAATGGAGACTCGCTTCCCTGCCACCAGGCCTGGAATTTACGTTTGATACCCTCTGTCAACTTCAACGTTTCTTCAGGCATGCATTCCTTCCCAAGATTCGGCGCCCATCCCGGCGGTTGAACTTGTCATGCATATAAAATCATCAGACATGCCAAATACTGAGCATAAAAAAAAATTCTTAATGAATGATTAACTATTGCCGCTTTCCCGAGTCGATGGGTCAGCGCAGCCCGGTCATTGAATGAGCTGGGAGACGCGCCTGCGCAGTTCCGGCAGCAATTCTGCTTCAAACCAGGGATTCTTTTTCATCCATGCCGTATTCCGCCAGGAAGGGTGCGGCAAGGGCAGGATCCGTGGCGGATAGCTTCGCCATTCCCGCACGGTTTCGGTCAGGTTTTTCCTGCGCCCGCCGCCCAGATGCCAGGCTTGCGAATATTGGCCCACCAGCAGAGTCAACTTCACATCCGGCAGCAGGGCAAACAGTTTCTCCCGCCAGAGCGGGGCGCATTCAGGCCGCGGAGGAAGATCGCCGCCCTTCGCGTCATAGCCGGGGAAACAGAACCCCATCGGGATGATGGCGATTTTCGACGCATCATAAAACACCGTACGGTCAACCCCCATCCATTGCCGCAATCTGTCGCCGCTTGGATCATTGAAGGGCAGACCTGAGTCATGCGCGCGACGTCCGGGGGCCTGGCCAGCCACGCATATTCTCGCCGTCACCGACGCCTGCAGCACAGGGCGCGGTTCATGGGAAAAATGCGCGGCGCATTCCCGGCACTGCCGGATGCTGGCCAGAAGCTCCTTCATGCCGCCTGATGCAGCCCCTCCCTTTCCAGAAGCGACCGGGGCACAGGCACCGGGTAATCCAGCAGCATTTGCGCGAACGCCTTGCCCTGCGGATCATTGCGCAGGCTGGCGACGCCGCCGCCGCCCAGAATGTCCTCCAGCAGAAAATTCAGCGCATGAATGCCCGGCAACTCAAATCGATGCACCTTGCCCTGCAGGATATGCGCGAAATATGCAGCGACGCTCTGGGGCGTCAGGGCCGCGCGGATATAGGGAAGATATTCCGCCTTGCGCGCAATGACGCCGATATTCGAATGATTCCCCTTGTCGCCGCTGCGCCCGTAAGCGAGTTCCACCAGGGGTACGCGGATCATGTTTTCCGCAGTCTCCACCTCTTCGGAAATCTGCGGACGGGAGATGAGATTCGCATCGAAGCCGCCCTTTACCGGCGTGGCGACCGGCAACTCTTCGCCCTCCATATGCAGGGTTACGGAAATTTCGCGTTTGGGAGTCAGACAGGAAAACAGCCGCACGACAGGCGAAACTTTCGGCCGGTTGCCCGCGAGGCCGCAAGTGCCGGCCGCCATGGCCGTCGCCGCCGAAGTCGATTCCCGCACCAGCATTTCCAGCGCCTTCGGGCTTTCATGCTTCGCCGCCAGTTTCAGCACCACCTCCCGCGCGGCGCGGGCCCGGCTATGCGGGCCGTAACTGGCCTCCGCGCCGATAACTTCGATGCTGGTTTCGGTGAAATCGGCCATGTTCATCTCCCGGAACATGCGGCTGCAGCGCCTGAAGATGGCTTCGCCGGTCTTTTCCGCCTTGGCGGCCGCGTCGATCCCTCCGATGGTGTGATACATGCCGAGAGGGAAGCCATCCTCATAGGTGGCGGAAGTCTTGTAACTGTCCGTAGGCGGACGGCCTTTCGCATTGCTGACCCGCACCCTGTCCTTGCCTATTTCATCAATCTTTACGGCGGAAAAATCGCACGCCACATCCGGCAGCAGATAGGCCTGGGGATCGCCGATTTCATAGAGCATCTGTTCGGCGATGGTGCCAAAGCTGACCAGCCCCCCCGTGCCGTCCGGTTTGGAAACGGTGAAGACGCCATCGGCTGAGACTTCCGCGATGGGAAAGCCGATATTGTCCCAATCTTCCGATAGCCGCCAATCGGTATGAATGCCGCCCGTCGCCTGCGCCCCGCATTCAAGAATATGTCCCGCCAGACTGCCCGCAGCCAGCCGGTCATAGTCATCGAGCTTCCAGCCGAAGGCGTGGATGCAGGCGCCCAGCGTCACGGCGCTGTCCACACACCGGCCGGTGATCACGATATCCGCGCCCCTGTCCAGCGCCGCGGCAATGCCTGGCGCGCCCAGATACGCGTTCATGGACATGAGCTTTTGCGGCATCGGCGCGCCGCTGAACATTTCTTGGACGCCGGCTGCGCGCATCGCATCTGCGCGCGGCAGAATGTCATCGCCGGTTATCACCGCCACCTTGAGCTTCAATCCCAGTTCCGCGACCAGCGCCTGCGCAGCCCTGCCGCAGGCCAGGGGATTAACTCCGCCAGCATTGGAGATGATTCTGACCCCCTGGCGCGCCGCTTGCGGAAGAATGCCGCGCAAAACCCCGGAAACGAAATCCAGGGCGTAACCCTGTTCCGGATTCTTCGCACGGGCGCGGGCCATGATCGACATGGTGATCTCGGCAAGATAGTCAAACACCAGATAATCGACCATGCCATCGCGCAGAAGCTGGTGTGCGCCCATGCCGGTGTCACCCCAGAATCCCGTTGCGCCGCCAATACGAATGGTTTTTTGCGCGTTCATGGCCTGCTCCCTTCTGCAAGTGTCCCGAATGCAAAGTTCTTAAGCGTCAGCATGGGCCCCGATAAGAACTTTGCATTCGAAAGGACACTGGCCAGTTTATGATTTTGGTGTGGTTTTGGATTTGAACCGCTGTAAAAGCCCGCCGCTTTCGGCTTCAGCAACTGCAAATCCCCCACACTGGTGGATTATTTTACACGGCAGGACAGCAGGGTCAAAGCGCATAGATCATTTGATTTACTCCGCAGCGGGGTTTAGGTTCCGCTTCAATCAAGACATTACGGACATTTCCGGTTAAATCATGCCCAGGCCATCCTTCTCGGTAATCCCGCGAACCAGCGTGATTGCTGGGGCCGTGCTCGCCCTGTGTTATTTGCTGACGCTGCTTGCGGCGGGCATGAACCTGTCTTTTTCAGTATTTCTGCTGCCGCTGGAAAAAGCCCTGTCGGAAGAGCGCGGCGCCGTGTCAAGCATCGTATCCGTCGCCCTGCTGATTGCGGGCCTCATGTCTCCTGCGACCGGAACGCTGATGGAAAAGTTCGGACCGCGCGCGCTCTATCCCGCAGGGCTTGCGCTTTTCTCCTGCGCCTACGCGATCGCTTCCACGGCGGAAGACATTTACACCCTCTATGCCGCGATCGGCGTCATGGGCGGTCTGTCCGTCGCCTGTATTGGTCCGGTTCCGGCGACCGTGCTCATCAACCGCTGGTATCATGCGCGAGTGGGTACGGCGATGGGGGTGATCTATTCCGCCAGCGGCGTGGGCACCCTGCTGATCTCGCCTTTGGCGGCTGTGTTGATTGCGCGTTATGACTGGCGCACCACCTATCAGATTTACGCTCTGGCGTTGGCGGCGCTGATCCCCCTCCTGCTTGTGCTTCCCTGGAAGACCATAAGCGCAGGACACCCGAAATACCGTCATATCCATACGGTGAAGCCCGGTGATAAAGATGTGGCGGCCAGCGACGCCTGGACGGTCAGACGGGCGATGGGCACGACCGCCTTCTGGGGCATGGCGGCGGCCTTTTTCTTCGCTGGCGCCGGCATCATGAGCATCATGATCCATTCGGTGAGCTTCCTGGTCGAAACCGGCATCGAGCCGGTATATGCCGCCACCGCGTTCGGATTGATCGGCATGCTGAGTCCCTTCGGCGTCATCGGCTTTGGCGCGCTGAGCGACAGGATCGGCCCCCGCCGCGCGGTGCTGTCGAGTTATGCATTGAGCCTCAGCGCGATAGGCAGTCTGTATCTGATCAAATATCATCCCTCGGCCATAGCCATTCCCCTGCTGGTGATCTGCATCGGTCTCTCCATGGGCGCGCGCGGGCCGACGGTTTCGACGATGGCGTCGCGGATATTCAGCGGTCCCAATTTTGGCGGCATTTACGGGACCATCAGCATGGGGGGCGGAATTGGTTCCGGACTGGGCGCGTGGCTTGGCGGCCTGTTGCAGGATGTTTTTCAAACTTCGGACGCATTGCTGGTATTTTCCGCTATCATGCTCCTTTGCAGCGCTTCACCCTTTCTCCTGATAGGCTCGTTACGTCAGAATTAGGCCATGAAATGACAAAACTGGGCGTGCTGGACCAGTCCCCGATCCGCGAAGGCGCCACAGCCGCAGTAGCTCTGCGGGAATCCGTTGATCTTGCCAAGGCATGCGAGCGCTTCGGATATCACCGCTACTGGGTTGCGGAACATCACAACACTTCCAGCTTCGCGGGTTCGGCCCCGGAAATCCTCATCGGCAGGATCGCCAGTGAAACACGCACTATCCGCATAGGCGCGGGGGGCGTGATGCTGCCGCATTACAGCCCGCTCAAGGTGGCGGAATGTTTCAAGATGCTGGATGTGTTTTATCCCGGGCGTATCGATCTGGGACTGGGGCGCGCGCCCGGCGCGGACCCGCGCACATCGGCGGCGCTGCAACCCGGGCCCAAGGCCTATCCCATTGAGGTGTTCCCGCAGCAAATCGATCTGCTGCAGAAATTTATCGACGATGATTTTCCACCCGGCCACCCCTATCAGGGCATTCACGCCATGCCTGTTGGCCCGACCCGGCCTGAGATCTGGATGCTGGGATCGAGCGTGCAGGGCGCGCTCTATGCTGCGGAGTTCGGCCTGCCTTACTGCCATGCCCATTTCATCACCCCGGAACAGACCGAAGCCTCGCTCTCGGCTTACCGGAGCCATTTCAAGCCTGGCGGGGGCTTGTCCGCCCCTTATGCGGCGCTTGGCGTGAATGCGCTGGCGGCGGATACACCGGAACAGGCCCGGCATCTCGCCAAACCACGCAATCTGTGGGTGACGCATCTGCTGATGGGAACGCGCGGGCGCTTCATCAGCCCGGAACTGGTGGACGCGCACCCCTTTACCCCTGCGGAACGCAGTCTTTATGAACGTGTGCAGAACCGCGGGGTCGTTGGCAGCGGGGAGGAGTGCCGCGACAAGCTGACGGCGCTGGGCGCGCAGCATGGTGTGGATGAATTCATCCTGCTCACCATCACTTACCTGCATGCGGACAGGATACGCTCATATGAACGCATTGCCGCAGCGTTCGCAGCAAAATCCGGAATGGATGCGCAGAGCCGGACTGAGCCTAACCGCTGATCAGCCCGGCGATGGCGCCGGTCATCAGCGTCGCCAGGGTTCCCGCAAGGATCGAACGAAGGCCCAGTTGCACGATTTCCTGGCTGCGTTCGGGGGCGAGGACGGAAAGCCCCCCGATCATAATCCCCAGGCTTCCGAAATTGGCGAATCCGCACAGGGCATAGAGCATGATCAGGCGGCTGCGCGCGCTCAACTCCGCGCCGCCCGCTCCGGCCAGATCAATATAGGCGATGAATTCGTTGAGCACGGTCTTGGTTCCCATCAGCGCGCCCGCCGGAACCGCCTCCTCCCACGGGATGCCGATCAGCCACATTAGCGGCGCAAACACCCAGCCGAGGATGCGTTGCGCCGTGAGGCCGGCGCCCAGAACATCCGGCAACGCCCCAAGACCAAGATTGACGAGAGCTGTCAGCGCCACGAGAACGATCAGCATGGCGATGATCCCGCCGATCAGGGACATGCCCTGAAACGTCCCCACGGTGATGGCTTCGATAGCGCTGCCATATTGCGGTTGAATCACAGCAGCGGCCCCGGAAGGGGCGCCGGTTTCCGGCGTCATGACCTGCGCCATGAGAATGGCGGCTGGCATCGAAATCACCGACGCCGCCAGAATATGCCCCAGCGCCCCCGGAATATGGGGTTCCAGAAACCCGGCATAAAGGATCATGACCGTGCCAGCGATAGTCGCCATGCCGCCGGTCATCACGACGAACAGCTCACTCCGGCTCAAAAGCGGCAGATAGGGGCGGATCAGCAGCGGCGCTTCAATCATTCCGGTGAAGATATTCGCCGCCGTGGAGACCCCGACGGCGCCGCTGACGCCCAGCGCCCGTTGCAATCCCCAGGAGAAAGCATTGATAAGGACCGGTAATATGCGCCAGTGCCAGAACAGGGCGGATAGCGCGGAAATAACGAGAATAAGCGGCAGCGCCTGAAACGCCAGGATGAAGCTGGAGCCAGCGTCGAGAAGCTCGAAGGGAAGCGGGCCACCCCCCAGATAGCCGAAAACGAATGTGGCGCCTGCCCTTGTCGCAGCCACGAGGGCGTCTAC
>DMKG01000235.1 GCA_003454415.1 Alphaproteobacteria bacterium | reverse complement strand
TCTCGAGGGCGCAAATCTCGAGGTCGCTGACTTCACCGGCGCTCATGGGATCATCGAAGGCCCAAAACGTAGCGATAGCTATACATTCTACTTGGTCAAGCACGAAACGCCGATGGTCAAGGCAGGCTGCCGGTGGATGAGCATCTCCGATTACCGCGAGCGCGTCGCAACACCAGGCTACAAACTCGCAGAAGAAACGGCGGCAATACTCGACCATCTGGAGGCCGAGGCAATTAAAAGAGGATGGATCGAAGCACCATGACTGAAGACTTTCCCGCGATCCGGCGGACCGGAATAGGCGGGAGACCCCGTCTTGCCCCCGGCGTCTATACGGACATTCCGGAGGCGGAGTATCACGCGGACCCATTCGCGCAGATCAGTCTCTCCAGCGGCGTAGCCAAACTGCTTATCAGCCAATCGCCCCGCCATGCATGGACAGCGCACCCGCGCCTGAATCCTGAATATGTTGCGCCGGACCGCAAACAGTTCGATCTGGGCAGCGCCGCCCACGCCATTCTGCTCGATGACCGGCCAGAGCGCGTTGCTGTCATCGATGCGGCGGATTACCGGACCAAGGCCGCCAAGGAAGCGCGCGCTGCGGCTGTTGAAGATGGACGCCTGCCGCTTCTCGAAGATCAATATGGCAGGACCATGGAGATGGTGCGCGCCGCGCGCAGCCAGCTTGCGAAAAATAACGATGGCAAGGTCTTTCTGGAGGGTGGCTCAAGCGAGATTACGCTGGGGTGGATGGATCATAACGTCATGTGCCGCGCCCGCATTGATCGACTGTCTGCGGATGGAACCATTATCTTCGATTACAAGACCACCGCCGCCAGCGCGCACCCTGACGCCTACCGCCGCACGTCGATATCGCTACAGCAATCGTTTCAGGCCGCCTTCTACCTGCGCGGATTCAAGGAGTGTTTCCCCTGCATGCCGCCGCCGCAATGGCGCTGGATCGTTCAGGAGGATTATCCGCCGTATGCGCTTTCCGTGCTGGCTCCGGACGCCGCCGCTCTCGACATTGCCTATAACGATGTCGATCTCGCATTATCGATCTGGCGGGAATGCATCCGTGACGGCGACTGGCCCTGCTACCCAAGCGTCACTGCGACGCTTGAGACGCCGCCGTGGGAAATCACGCGCGCCGAAACAATCAAAAGCAAGCTGGGTGGAAGGGGCGCGCATGACCCCCAAGCCATCCGTGACCTTATCTACAACTGGCAGGCGCCGATATGACCATAGAATTTAAACGCGCGACGCGCGAAGGTGTTGGGCTTCTGATTGGATTGGCTGGCGGCACCGGCAGCGGCAAGACATACAGCGCGCTCAGGCTCGCAACAGGCTTGGCCGGTGGCAAGCCCTTCGCCGTCATTGACACAGAAAATGGGCGGGCGAAACATTACGCCGACGCATTCCGATTTGACCACGCCAACATTCACGCGCCATTCCGCCCGGAAACTTATCTGGATGCTGTGCGGGTGGCAGACAAGGCCGGGTATCCGGTTATCGTGATCGACAGCATGACGCATGAATGGGCTGGCGAAGGCGGCGTTCTAGATATGCACGAGGCGGAATTGAACCGGATGGCCGGGGATAATTGGCAGAAGCGCGAAGCCTGCAAGATGGCCGCATGGATCAAGCCAAAGATGGCGCACAAGCACATGGTCTCGTCGCTTTTGCAAATCCGCGCACATGTCATCATGTGCTTTCGCGCCGAGGAAAAAGTTGAAATGAAGCGTGATGAGAAAGGCAAGACCCAGATCGTGCCGAAGCAATCGCTTACCGGATTGGATGGATGGTTGCCGGTGTGCGAAAAGAACCTGCCGTTCGAACTGACGCTTTCTTTGCTTTTTGTGGCGCGCAATCCCGGTGTGCCGCTGCCGATCAAGCTGCCCGATGACCTTGCCAGCGGTCTTTCGCTTAACGCGCGGATTGATGAAAAATATGGTGCGTTTCTGGCGGATTGGGCGAAAGGCGGGGTCCCTCCAGCCCCACTAGAAAAGGCCCCGGCAGCGCCAGAGCAAAGGGCTAAGGAAACGGCCCCCACGGAAAATCACGCACGCGCTGCAGCGTTTTTCAACGGCTACATGGAAAAGCTGGAAGCTGTCGTGGTTATCCCGGCGCTTGATCGCCTGATCGAGAACAATAAGGCGGCGCGGGAGAAACTATCAGCGGTGAACCCGGAACTTTATGACCGGCTAATCAACGCCGAGGCCGAATTACGCCAAAAGATTGAGGCGGCAGACGCGGAGATTCAGGAGGTCGCCGAAGATGCGGGCACTTAACCGCCTGCGCGAATAGGAACATGCAGAATGTCTGAACGTGCATTACCATTCCGGCAAGGTGACGTGACGCGCGCGCTCAAGGCGATTGTGAAAGCCGGTCAGACTGTGCGCACCATACGGATCACGCCGGGTGGCGAGATCGCAATTGACCTGGGCAGCCCCGACGATATTAAATCGGGGAATGAGTGGGATACGGTTCTGAAAAAATGAGACGCAAGCGCCTGCCCAAATATGTATCGGAGTTCTCCGACCGGCACGGGAAGCCGCGTATCCGGTTCAGGAAGAAGGGCCATAAGGACTATTATTTTACCGGCGCGCCATTGTCTGACCGGTTCTGGCAGGAATACCAGGCCTGTCTCGATGCCAAGCCTATCGGCAATATCGGCGCTGAACGCACGGCGCAAGGCTCTATTTCATCTCTGATCGCCGCCTACTATCAGTCGCCTGAGTTCGCCGGGTTGAACGCCGCGACGAAGGCCACATATCGCGGCATCATCGAAAGGTTTCGGGAAGAGCATGGGGATAAGCGGCTGGCGCTGTTGGAGCGGCGGCACATTAAAGCAATCATCGCCGCGCGCGCTGCTACGCCATCGGCCGCCAACAATCTTCTGCGCATGATAAGGATGCTGATGCGCTTCGCCATCGATATCGGTATGCGAAAGGATGATCCCACCTACGCCATGCGTGGGATCCGGACAAAGGCGGGGGGCTTCCATAGCTGGACGGAGGAAGAGATCGCACAGTTTGAGGCCGTGCATCCCATTGGCAGCAAGGCGAGGCTGGCCTTTTCTCTCATGCTGTTCACGGCATCCCGGCGTTCAGACGCCATCCGCATGGGCTGGCAGCATGTAAAGGGCGGGCGCATGGCGATCAGGCAGCAAAAGACGGATGTGCGGATAGACGTCCCTATCCATCAATGCCTGCAGGTCATCCTGGACGGGGCGCCAAAATCAGACCTGACATTTCTACTCACCGCTCACGGGAAGCCGTTCAGCCCGGCTGGCTTTGGAAATTGGTTTCGCGCGCAATGTGACGCGGCTGGGTTGCCGCAATGCTCGGCGCATGGTTTGCGAAAGGCCGCAGCAAGACGCCTTGCGGAAGCCGGGTGTACTGACAGAGAGATTATGTCGATCACCGGCCACAAGACCACAAAAGAAGTGACGCGATATACGAATGCCGCCGATCAGGTGACGCTCTCTGATCAGGCGATGGGGAAGGTTGGGGGAACGAAAACGGAATAAAACTGTCTAACCTTTCGGAAAGGTTAGACAAAATCACTCGTAAGCCACTGAAATCAAAGCAGAAAAAATCAGGGTGGCGGAGAGGGTGGGAATCCCCCATACAAGAAATATCAAAGACCTATGCTGTCTAACCGGTTAAAATGGACTCATTGATAACAAAGGGCTTTTCGCCAAAGTGTCTAACCCGGATTATGGCCCGTTCCATGTTCGGCAGATGGGCACAATCAGGAAAAGCAGCGGGGATAGCGCGCCCGAAATCCCTATCAGCAGGATGATCCTGATCGGCCACGGACCGTCATGGATATTTTTGGGCGGTTTGTGCCCCGGCCATTGCGGCTCGCCCCATGAGAGTGACCCGTCTATGCCCCAGTTCTTATCAATCCACTCTTGGGGGGGGCGCCGGTATATTGGGGGAAAAAGATACTGATTTATCCCCCCAATAATCTTTTCAAGGCTTAGAACCACGTTCTAGTTACTGGGTGGTTTCGGGAAGCAGTTCATCATTGAGTCTGTTACCCACAGAATGAACAGGGCCGATAAATAGCTTGTCCGGCTCAAATCCTTCCAGTCGGTTCTGCATGAATTCAATCACAGATGCTGTCGTATTTTTAAGTACCTTACATGCGCCGAATGGTTCTTGGAGATTGGTGAATGTATTGCCGAAAATTCTGACCTTTCCGGCCACACCACCGAACCTTTTAGCCATGTAGCTAATTAGTTTTGTATTTTCTCCATTCTGGCCTTGAACGATCCGGTTATTCCGGATGGTTGCGTCACCACCAGAGGATATATCAATCGCGTAGCTGGATGTACCTAGGCCGTCATCCAGAGTGCAATTCTCCACAAGAGTATGTGCGGCCAGTGACTTAACGTGATGGCCTACTAGAGTTCCAACAACGCTACACCTGCGCACGATCAACTCGTTGGACAAGACGTACATTGCGTGTGCGTGAGTCTCTTTAATGCCACAAGAAATAAACTGGCTGTCTTGAATCAGAACACGCCCACGGTCAGCGATTTTCTTCTGCATGGACAGAATGCCCATATCGCAGCGGGAGAATGTACAGCCCTTGACTGTGATATTGCCTGCGCTGGCCCGAATGCCAGCCCCGTTCCAGCTTGAAGCGTGCGCGCTATGAAACCCGATGCCTGTGAAAGAGACATCCTTTGCCGCTGGCTTCAGCGCGAATATACCCTTGGTGACAAGCTTGCGCTTGCCGTCGTTCACCAGATCGGCATAGAAATTCGCGATGCCGCCAACGCTCTTGATGTTCAGCGAGTGCGGGATCTGAATGTCATAGATGCTGCGCGGGGCCATCGTCAGATGGTAATTACCAGCCGCAATCTGGATGGTGTCGCCGGGTTTTGATTCTTTAATCGCCTTCCGAAAGTCGGCCTCATTGGTGATCACGCCCATGTTGTGCTCCTGTGGTTGGATTGGTATTGAACGGGCAGGGAGGCGCTCAATCGATGCCCTTGAAGAACAGATGCCGGCCGATAATGGCGCAGGGCTTATGCGCCCCTCTCCAGGCTGGCGTGGGCGATCCATTGACGTAATAGTGTGTCGCTCCCTGTGACGGGTCCACAAGCCCGTAATTGGGGCCAGATGCGGCCTGCATGACATCCAGCGCCGTCTTGACGCACTCGTTGAATACCGGATCGCCCAGCTCTACAGCCTTCAGCTTTGGGAGGTTCGGGTCATTCTTGTTCCAGCAGGAGAATTGCCACGGCTTCAGGCACACACCTTTGAGCGTGCCGCCGCCGTAATGTTTCCTGTTCGCGCGGGCCCGATTCATGATCACATAGGCGACCGCATACTTGCCGCGCGTCCCTTCGCCCCGCGCCTCGCCCCAAATGGTCCGGGACATGAACTCAAGATCCATGAAGTCAGCCTGCATCCGCCATAACCCTCAATGCCGCAAGGTGATCAGGATTTTCTCGCTGATGATCTGCCAGGCAGTAAGACCCCCCAGCACGACTGCGCCCAGCCAGCCTATGAGCATCAGCGCGTAACGCCCGCCCGCGAACAAATTCTTGATCTCCTGCAACTGCTGGCTCATTTCCAGATGCATGCGCTGATTTTCAGAAAGCGTTTTTTCGATACGCTCAACACGAGTCAGAATCTCCGACTGACCGGCGCGGCGTTCGATAAAGGGGCGTTTCGCGTCTTCCATCCGCCTGGCTCACTGCGCCGGAATCTTGTCAATCAGTTTGTCGGCGGAACCGGCAAGCCGGTCCATGATCGCCGCATTGGCCGCCGCCTGTTCCGCCTGGGCCGCCGCGCCGTCGATCTGCTCGCCTTCGAAGTTGACAGCGGTGCCGTCCGGCATGGTGACGGCGAGAGATGTCCTGCCGCTATTCTTGCCACTGATGATATGGCCCTTCCAGGCGCCATCGGCTGTTTTCTCGACACTTGCCTCGGTGATGCCGGAATGCGCCTGCGGGCTGCCGGGATAGGCGGTGGTGCAGCCGCCCAGCGTCAAGGCGAGGATGATCAGGACGACTATTGTCAGGCATCCCCAGAACGATATTGATCGCGTCATTTCAGCGGCTCCCTTTCTCTTTCAGGACGATGGCGAGCAGCCCGCCGATTGCGGCGATCACAGCGATGATCGCGTCGGCAAGCTCCGGCGCCAGGTTGACGCCAAAGAGCGTCAGCAGGCTTGACAGTCCTATCCAAGTGGTCGGCTCTCTGAGCCGCGCAATAACCCAGGTCATTGGAACTCCTATCGGTTGAAGCAGTTGAAGAGAACGCTGCGCTCCTGAACGCGTGACAGCGCGTTTGATGTCGCGCGGATCGTCACGCGATAGATATTCCCCGCCGTTCCGCCCGATACCCGAAAATCGATGTATGCGGCCCCCTGTGTCACCAGGGCGGCGGTGATGCCGGTCTCGGCGGTGATCAGATTGGCGGAGATGGTTTCTTCTTCGAGCCAGTCCGTAAAATCCATGCGGTAGATTTCCGATGCGCTCGGATCGTGCGGAAGCATGATCCCCTCGCGCCAGACAATGTCGCTCATTCGGCTGAATCATCCTTCACAATGATGTTGCGCGGATCGTCCTTGACGATGATGTTGCGGGAGTCATCCCGGACGATGATGCGGAGCGCATACGCAACGATGTTGGGCAGCATCACGCCCATGGCCCATGCGCCAGCCGCTGCAATTGCTGTCGCCGCGCGGGATGTAATGCCCGCCGCAGATGCGCCTCCGCCTGCTTCCGCCTTGCCGACCGCTGATCTTCCAGTCTTGGCGCTGGCAGAAGCCCCGCCACCGGCGACCGCGCTGCCGGTCCCGCTGCGGGAGGTCATTGCGCCCGCCCATGCGGCGGCCCCGGCTGCGGCCCTTCCCAACGCGCCTATAGCGCCTTGCGCAGCGCTCGCTATCGCACCCGCCACGGCCTGCCCTATGGCCGCGCGGGACGTGCCCGCCCCGGCTGTAGCGCCTGATCCCGCTTGCGCATTGCCGTTCGCAGAACGCCCCGTAAGCGCGCCAGAGGCGGCTGACGCCCCGGCATGGGCATTTCCACCAGCCGCACGCGCAGACAGACCTGTCGCGCTCCCTGCGCCACCGCCGAAGGCATTGCCGGTGCTGAAGCGCGATGTAATATGCCCTGCCAACGCGGAAGCCCCGGCATAGGCGTTGCCAATGGCGGCTGCCACCACCTGGCTTAAAGTCCACACACCCGGCCATTCCGCGTAAGGCCGGATCATGATGAACGGATCGCGGGCCACCAGGAGGGCTTCGTCAGGCGAAAGCGCCCGATTCCATGCAGCCGCAACAACCACGTTGGTCTCTATAGCGAGCTGGAAGGCGTTAGCGGATTCGGGCCTGTGGCCTATCGAGAACCCGAGCGTGCCGGTGGTGATATCCCTTACCGTGTCGCTATTGGTCCCCCGCACAACACCGTCAACGATGGTGTCAACGGTTGTCCCACGTCGCCTGCCCATGAACACATGGTATTTACCATCCACCACAGATGCGGCAGATGACGCCGTGATGTTATTTACATTTCGAGTCGTGAAAGTAAAAGTCCCAGAAGAAGCCGTTGTAAGAGACCCTGCCGCATTATTGAAGCCAAGCCATATATTTGTATTATTGTCCGTATGGCCCTGCGCTATACCCCAGCTTATCCGGTTTTCCGCAATCGGGTTGGCGAAAATCATGAGCGTGAAATCGCCGGTTCCGGCGCCATCGGAAGTCGTGATCAGTTCAGTATTGTCGATGGAAAGAAGGTTGCTGCCAGATGCGCGCCCGACCCCCACGCCATAGGGCGTAATCCTTGCCTCCGCCCCGGTACCCGCGGTCAGGCTGACGCCTCGCAACGGCGCGCCGTTCGGTCCCAGCAACACCCCGCCGCCCAGATTCGCGCCGCGCCAGCCGGGGAGAAACAGCGCGACGCCTTTCCACAGGCTGCGCGCCTCCGGCGCGATCAGCGCGGGCGAAACGTTCCAGCGTGGCGGCTTCATCCTCATCTGTTAAGCGTTCACTCCATCCAGCCTGTAAGCGCCGCCCATGGTGTAGGTATTGCCGCCCGCGCTCAGCCCGCCGATGCGGAACTTGCGCACGCCCATAATCGTGAACGCCACATATTCTGCGCTGACCGTGGCCGGGAGATGACGGAACTGCATGATCGGGACGCTGTCCCAGGTCTCGCTGGAATCGTCCAGCGTGGTGTAAACGCTGATGATCAGCGCGTCGGTGACCGTGCTCGCGTGCTCATTATCGACAAGCAACTGAACGTGGCACAATTCGCGCGGGTTGAGCGTTACGGCGGTCAGAAACTTCTCGGTGCTGTTATTGATCGAATTCTGATCGCCGAATGTCTGTTTTGTCGCCCACGCCATATCAGAACCCCTTTACCGCGCAGACCTGCGCCGGGCTGACAGGTGGCAGGCCGTTCGCCTCGGCCCGGCTGCGGCGGTTATCGCCAAGCGCGATGACGCTGTCGCGCTGTTCCTCGGTCAAAAGGTCAACCGCCACCAGCGCATCGAGGCCAGCGGTCACTGCCGCCACTACTGGCGCTTCATCCATGTGAAATGTGTCGAAGTTATCGAGCGAGAGCGTCAGGTTCAGCGCGGCCTGCGCCGCAGGGTTCGTCGCAAGGTCTGCCGCGCGGGAGGCAATTACAATCGGTGTATAGACGCCCAGCAGAGTCATGTGCCGCTTTACATCGCCAACCGGCACCGGCCCCGGCAGCGATTTCTCATTGCACCAGGCCGCCACCTCATTGCAGTAGCGGTTCACGTCCGCCGCGTCGGCCGGGTCGGTGACTGGGTCAGCCGGGGCGCTATCGATCAGTTCCACCAGGTTCATATATGCACCTATTTATTGATCGCGATGGTCAGGGACTGCAGCGTGAACGTGCCCTGCGATCCGAACGCTTCCGGGATGATGCGCGAGCAGAGCACCGTGGCCGCTGCCTGCGCGGTCAGGTTGATCGCGGAGCCGCCGGACGTCGCGGACACCTGGAAATTGTCGGTCGCGGCGGAAATAACGTAATAGATCGTGCCTTCCGTCAGGCCGCCCGGCACCGTGCCGCCGTAAAAGACGATCATTTGCCCATTGCTCAGGCCGTGCGCGGGAGCGATGACGGTTTCCGCCGTCAGATCGCAGATGAACTCGAACGGCGTCCCGCCGACCGGCCCATAGGCGAGACAGGTCCCGGCTGTCGATGCCGTCCATCCGCCCCACCAGCGAACGGTTACGCCGCTCGCCACATCAAATACGGGATTTGCAGTGAAGGTCAGCGCGCGGCTGGCTGCTGCATTCTTCGTGACCGCCTTGCGTGCGTAGGCGGGCGATCCGCCGGTGATTTCATTCGCGCCGCTGTTCCCCGGGAATCCGTCATGCAGGGACGCATGGGTGATGGCATAG
>DMKG01000071.1:11101-13580 GCA_003454415.1 Alphaproteobacteria bacterium | reverse complement strand
CATGTCAGTTCCAACGAGGACGCCGCCCGCTGACGCAGAACCTTCAGGGAAAATTCTGTTTTTAAGCGGAAACTCCCTCGCTTCCTTCAGAGATGGCCATCGCGCGCAGCTTCCCGGTTCTTGCCGGATGAAGGGCCGCCCTCCCTCTGAAAAGAGGGAGGGGAATCAAGCGCGCTATCCGGTCATGGACAAACGCCCAGCGGTTACCCGATTTTTTGCAGGGGATGGGTTTGCTCCAGCATCCGCGTAACGATCGGTCCCATTTCCTTCGGATCGAGGCGGCGGTCGAACTTCTCGCGCGCGGCGCGTTCCCAGCCATTATAGGTCCCAAAACCGCCATTCATGGTTTCAAACACCCGGCCGGTCACGTCCTTTGATTCCGCGCTGCCCAGCCAGACCACCATGGGTGACACGTTGGCCGGGTTCTGACGGTCGAACTCACCAGGTTTGAGATCACGTTTCGGCATCAGATTTTCCGTCATCCGGGTGAACGCGCCGGGCGAGATGGCGTTGCAGGTCACGTTAAGACGGGAAAGTTCACGCGAAGCCACGATCGTCATCGCCGCGATGCCGGCTTTCGCCGCGGCGTAGTTCAATTGCCCCGGATTGCCAAAAAGACCGGAAATCGACGTGGTGTTGATGATGCGGCCATCATTGGTTCCGCCATTCTTAGCGTTCTGCCGCCAGTAATTGGCCGCATGGTGCATCGGGCAGAAAGTTCCGGTCAGGTGCACCTTGATAACCGCGTCCCATTCGGCCATGGTCATGTTGACCATCATCTTGTCGCGCAGAATGCCGGCATTGTTGACCAGCACATCCAGCCCGCCGAAAGTGTCAATGGCCTGCTGGATCATGCGCCCCGCGCCGTTAAAGTCCGAAATGTCATCACCGTTGGCGACGGCCTGACCTCCCGCAGCGGTGATTTCCTTCACCACCTGCTGGGCCGGCGAAAGTTCCGCGCCTTCGCCCGACACGCTGCCGCCCAGATCGTTTACAACGACCTTCGCCCCTTCCTTGGCGAACAGAAGGCAGTGTTCCCGCCCCAATCCCCGTCCGCCGCCGGTTACGACAACAACCCGGCCTTCGCATAATCCGGCCATCTTATCCTCCCTGATATGTTGATCAAAACTCGCGAGCGCCTAAAATCGCCCCTGATTGGACTGGCGTCAAGGCGCTTGATTCCATCATAATCGTTTTGGGTTTGGCGCTGGTAGTGTAAAACGGCAGACCATCACCAGTATGGGAAAGGGACGGGAACGCGCCATGAATTTCGATCTGACACAGGAACAGCAAGCGATACGCGACAGTATTTTCAAGCTCTGCGCAAAATATGACGACGCCTACTGGCTGGAGCGTGATAGGGACGGGCGGTTTCCGGAAGAATTCGCCGCCGATATGGCGGCTGGCGGCTGGCTTGGAATCGCCATGCCGACGGAATATGGCGGTTCGGGCCTGGGGGTTACCGAGGCGGCGATCATGATGCAGGCGGTTGCGGAATCCGGCGCGGGGCAAAGCGGGGCCTCCGCTATTCACATGAACATTTTTGGCCCCAACCCGATTGTGGTGTTCGGGACAGAGGAACAGAAACGCCGGTTTCTGCCGCCCCTGATTGCCGGAAAGGATCGCAGCTGCTTCGGCGTGACCGAACCCAATTCCGGTCTCAACACCTCGGCCCTCCAGACCCGGGCGGTGTGGAATGGCAATCAATATGTGGTCAATGGCCGCAAGATCTGGACTTCGACCGCCCAGACGGCGAATAAAATTCTGATGATCGCGCGTACCGGTGATCCGGGGCCTGGCGGCAAGGCTGCAGACGGCCTTAGCCTGTTTTACACCGATTTCGACCGTAATTATGTGGATGTTACGGAAATCGAGAAAATGGGCCGTAAATGCGTCGATTCCAATGCGGTGTTCATCGACAATCTGCCGGTGCCGCCGGAGAACCTTCTGGGAGAGGAAGGCAAGGGGTTCAAATATCTGCTGCACGGGTTGAATCCGGAACGGGTGCTGATTGCCGCGGAAGCCGTAGGCCTGGGCAGAGTGGCGCTGAAGCGCGCCGTGCAATACGCCAAGGAGCGGATCGTGTTCGATCGCCCGATCGGCCAGAATCAGGGTATTCAGCATCCGCTCGCCAAATGCTGGATGGATCTGGAGGCGGCGAATCTGATGATGTTCAAGGCGGCGGCGCTGTATGACGCAGGGCTTCCCTGTGGGGCTGAAGCTAACACTGCAAAATATCTGGCCTCTGAAGCTGGCTTCCGCGCCTGTGAACAGGCGGTGCTCACTCTGGGCGGCATGGGCTACGCCAAAGAGTTCCAGGTGGAGCGGTATTTCCGCGAAATCATGATTGCGCGCATTGCGCCGGTCAGCAGGGAAATGATCCTGAACTTTGTCAGCGAGCAAGTGCTCGAATTGCCGAAATCCTATTGAGTTTCTGATCATCAGTGTGGTGATTGATTTTTCTCGCGCAAAGGAAAAA
>DMKG01000071.1:0-10840 GCA_003454415.1 Alphaproteobacteria bacterium | reverse complement strand
AATAAATGGCCGGCGCATTAGGCACGCCAGCAGGAGAGGGGATGGGATGAGCGAAGCTGCGGAAACGCCGGCGCAACAGGCAAGCGCGCAGTTTACCCCCCGTTACCGGCAGTATGTCCTTGGCATTCTGGTGGTCGTCTATGTTTTCAATTTCATCGACAGGCAGATTCTGTCGATCCTGCTGCAGCCAATTAAACAGGATCTTGAGCTTTCTGATACGCAGCTCGGTTTTCTTTCGGGTATCGCCTTTGCAGTTTTTTATGTGGGGTTTGGCATTCCGCTTGCGCGTTTGGCGGATCGCAGTTCACGCGTGAATATCATCAGCGCGTCGCTCGCAGTATGGAGTGCGATGACGGCGGTGTGCGGACTGGCGCAGAATTTCTGGCAGTTGCTGGCTGCGCGGATTGGGGTGGGCATTGGCGAGGCGGGGTGCGCGCCGCCATCCTATTCCCTGATCTCTGATTATTTCGCTCCCGAGCAACGGGCGACTGCTTTGAGCATTTTCTCGCTTGGCGTGCCGCTTGGCGTGATGTTTGGATTTCTGGCCGGCGGCTGGATCGAGGAATATTTTGGGTGGCGTACCGCTTTTATCGTCGTCGGGCTTCCAGGGCTTATCTTGGCGGTAATTGTCAGGATGGCCGTGAAGGAGCCGCCGCGCGGACATTCGGAGGCTATACAAGACCGCGGCGAACAAATGCGCCTGAAAGAAGTCGTGGGATATCTGTGGTCGCGCCGCGCCTTTCGTCACACGGCGCTTGCTGCAGGTCTGCACGCCTTTGTCGGCTATGGCGTAATCGGATGGTTGCCATCCTTTCTGGCCCGCTCACATCAGATGAGTAGCGCGGAGATTGGCACCTGGCTGGCGCTCCTGGCTGGCATCGTTGGCGGATTAGGCACTGTTGCAGGCGGATATCTGGGCGACAGATACGCCAGAAGGGACCGCCGCTGGTATGTGTGGATCAGTGGAATTTCGCTATTACTGGCGGTGCCTTTTACCATTTTCGCATTTCTGGCGGAGAGCAAGTACTGGATGCTGTCGCTGTATATCCTGCCGACCTTCTTTGGGGCTTTTTATCATGGACCAACGCTGGCGGTAATTCAGGGAGTGGCTCAGGTGCGCATGCGTGCATTTGCGGGGGCGGCTTATGTGTTTGTTGTCAATCTGATCGGTCTTGGCCTTGGCCCCTTGGCGGTTGGCGTTCTAAGTGATTTTCTGCGCCCAAGTCTTGAAAATGAATCGCTTCGCTATGCGCTGCTGGTCATATTTATGGTCAATATCTGGTCTGCTGTTCATTATTTTTTTGCGGCGAGGACACTGCGCGAAGATCTGGATGCGAACCCGGATAAAAATGCCGTTTATGCTTCCAGTTGAACAACATGCGGGGCGGCTGGAATCATTTGCCTTGATTTTACCGCACCCGTGAGGTTTTCAGCCTGTGTTGTCCATTTAGGAAACACGTAAAGATACAGTCGGAGGGGGGCGTAAATGCTTAACGTGCCAGCTAAGCCTGAGATACAGAAGCGGGTCATGTTTACCCCCCGCTACCGGCAGTATGTCCTTGGCATTCTGGTGGTCGTCTACGTTTTCAATTTCATCGACAGGCAAATCCTCGCCATTCTGCTGGAGCCCATCCGGCAGGATCTCAGCCTGACGGACACGCAGCTGGGTTTCCTGTCCGGCGTAGCATTCGCTATATTCTACGCAATCCTGGGCATTCCAATTGCAAGGCTTGCGGACCGCTACAGCAGGGTGACCATCATTTCCCTATCGCTGGCGGCCTGGAGCGTAATGACCGCGGTTTGCGGTTTTGCGCTGAATTTCTGGCAGCTCATGCTCGGGCGGATTGGCGTGGCGGTGGGGGAAGCCGGCAGCGGCCCCGCTTCGCATTCCCTGATATCGGATTATTTTCCTGCCGAGAAACGGGCGTCGGCCATGGGGATTTATGCTCTGGGCGTCCCCATTGGGACCTTGATCGGCCTGCTGGCGGGCGGATGGATTGTGCATTATTTCGACTGGCGAACGGCTTTTATTGTTGTCGGCCTGCCGGGCGTCATTCTGGCGGTTATCGTGCGCATGAGCGTGAAGGAGCCCCCACGGGGGAATAGCGTCGCCGGCGCCACCCAAATGGCGCCTGCAACCCTGATGGAAGCCATGTCCTATCTTTGGGCGCGTCCTTCCTTCGGGCATATTGTGATTGCGGTCGCGCTTCACGCCTTTGTCAGCTACGGATATAACGGTTGGCTGCCGGCGTTCTTCTCCCGCTCCTATCAGATGAGCAGTGCGGAAATCGGAAGTTGGCTGGCGCCGATGATCGGCATCTTCGCCGGTCTCGGCACATTCTCCGGCGGTTATATTTCTGATTATTTCGCGACCCGGGACCGGCGCTGGTATGTATGGGTGCCGGGAATAACCCTTGCCGTCAGCGTTCCCTTTTTCGTGCTGGCCTTCATGGCGGAAGACAAATACACCACGCTCGCACTGCTGATCGTGCCCCTGTATTTCAATTACGTTTATCTCGGGCCGACCTTCGCCATGGTTCAGGGGCTTGCGGAAATCCGTATACGCGCGATGGCCTCGGCCATATTGCTGTTCGTGATCAGTCTCATTGGACTGGGCCTGGGGCCGTTCCTGGTCGGTGTGTTAAGTGATTACCTCAAACCTGCGTATGGCGAGGAATCCCTGCGCATTGCGCTGTTGCTTACCTTTCTGTTCAACATCTGGTCAGCCGTCCATTACTACCTAGCTGGCCGCACCCTGCGCGAGGATCTCGATTCGAATCCTGACAAGGACCGTATCCTCTAATGGTGGAGGAAATGGCCGCGCGGTTTGTAATGCTTCCAGGATGTCTCCGGAATGGAGTCGAATGTCATCGCCCCATTGGCGGCCCGGTTCGGGTGAACGCAGGTCAGCCGCTCAAAACCATGCGGGGTGAGTAGGCGAAGAGGGGATTTTTCATCCAGGGATAATTCATTTATCGTCCAGTTCCCCTGCCAATTCGAGTGCACCAGCAGCGATTTTCCGCTGGGATCCGGGCTGGGCGCATGGGTTTGGCCGGCCGCGTCGTTAGCGAGCGGTGTCCAGGCGCCGGTCATGGGGTCAACCCAGCCTACCTGATGCCGTTCATTGCTGATGACGCTAAATCCGTAAATGCGGCTTCCGTCAACTGACCAGCTGGGACGATAAAAAGAAACCGGAACTTCCAGCTTGTGTGGCTCCTCACTGCCGTCTGCGGGGACAAGCCAAAGACCGGTGGTGCCCCCGCGTATGGAGATAAAGCAGATCATCTTGCCATCCGGACTGATACTCGGGCGGAGATCCTGCACAGGACCGTCCGTTATCTGCCGGACATCCGTGCCATCGGGCTTCATGGAAAAAATATGCAGGAGCAGATCGCGACGTATCGGCCCTGATGGATTCGCCATGAAAATGGTTTCTACGGTTTCCGGCGCCTGTTTGACCCCACTATCTGAAACGAACACCACGCGTTCGCCATTCAGACAATAGGAAGGGTGGCGGGCGCCATTGGTGGAGGGCGTCAGCGGTTCGCAATGATCGCCATCCAGATCAGCGCGCCAGATTTGCGGCGGGCCTGAACGTCCCCCCCAAAAAAGGGCATGATCCCCTTTTGGAGCAATGGTGGACTGAAAATACGCGCCATCACCAGGTGAGATACAGACAGGATCCTGATCCGGCATCCAAGAATAAACATCAAAACGGAGCATTTAGCGCCCTCTTTTTTTTACCCGCACAGTTCATCCCCAAGTCAGGATGATAGGCTTTGAACGGATATGGCGCAACCCTCGCGCCCGTGTGATTCCCCAGAAATGCATCCAGATGACAATAAGTTGAACAGCGAAGCGTTGATTTTTGACGCCTCACTCCGATTATTGGGGGTCTGGTATCTGAATCCGTTTGCGTTAAATCCGCATACGAATGCTGGAGACAAAGAAGCGCAGGAAATCTATCGATTCTGGAGCAATTTTGGGAACTGACAGATATGTCAGATCCACTCCACCGCGGGAGAGCTGGATACAGTTATCCGGAAAAACGAACGCCGCCCTCTCTGTCAGTGGCGGCGCTGTAAATTTAATCTGGGAACTGTTTAAAAGGGCTTATTCAGCAGCGCTCACAGAGATAAATCCGCCTTCATGCTGGTTAATGCGTTGAAGATGGCGGATTCCTTCATCGGCGATATCATCTCCGATCATGCGATCGCCTTCCATGCGCAATTCCTCCACATCCACCAGGCGTGCGTATTTTGGCGCCGTGCGGCTGGTAATCAGCCCGGCTTTCAGCAGAGTCTTGATGAAAGTGCGGAATACGCTGGTGGATTTGTCCAGGCTTCCGCGCTGTTTGGCTTTTTCCTGCGCCGCCAGCACCTGATCGTTGACCCAGCGCCAATCCAGACCGAACTGCTCATAAATGTCCCGCTTCAATTCCGGACTGTTCAGTTCCGCAACCAGCGCCTGAAATAATTCCCACGCCCAGTCCTCGATCTTATCCAGTTCTGTTTTGGGCAGATGCGGGATGGTTTTGTCCGCCCAGATCTTGCCGAATTTATGATGGAACGCCTCATCGGTCATGGTGAACTGCAGTAACTGCTTGAGCACGGGATCCTGGGAAAACTGGTAGAAATTGGAGAAAAGCCCCATCGCCAGTCCTTCCAGAACCATTTGCAGGCCCACGATTTTTTTCCATACCAGCGGGCTGTACACCATTTCGGTGATCAGCTTGAGCAGAAAGGGATCCATGGGCGCGGGTTTGCCCCAGTGGCTGCGGATATAATTACTGAAGCCGGTGACATGGCGCGCTTCTTCGCGGGCCTGATTGGCGGCATATTCCTGCGCGCCCGGATCCAGAAGGATATGGCACAGATCGGCCGAAAGGCTCAGCGCCGCCTGTTCGCCATGCAGAATGCCGGAAAGCATCTGGTGATTGATCAGATTGCCGAATTTCACCCGGTCGGCGGGAGCCACTCTGTCCGCAACGCCGCATTTGAACTCGATGATCGTTTCAGCAGGCATGATGAGCTGCTTTTCGATATCGAAGGGCTGGTTGAAATCCACATATTTCGGATCCAGCGGGTCCCAGAAATGATCATGAGTAGCGGAGATGATCTTGTCAAACGCCGTGGAGCGTTTGCCATAACGTTCGGGAACCAGCATGGCTGGAAAATCGTCGGGGGCGGCCGCCTCGTAAGCGGGATCGTAAGTCAGATTGACATCTTTGCCCATGGCGCTTCCTCCGTTTCTTTTCCAGCTTCAACCATGTTGCAGTCTAGTCGCTCCTTATCAAAAAGCAAGCATGGTTGAAGCGATCGTATTAGAATTTTTATCACATATTAGAAATGTGTCTGTTCCCCCTGATCAACTCTTTGCGGGTCTGCCAGTAGCGATGACGTTCTTGTCGCTCAACCCAGCAATTTCAGCGTCGCTGAAACCGTATTCGCGTAGGACTTCCAGCGTGTGCTGGCCAAAAGCCGGAGTGTCGCCGCGAGGCTGTGCGTCTTCTCCATCATGAAAGCGCACGGGCGTGGCGACCGATTTATAACTTTCCCCATTGCTGCGGGTGACTTCGACAAAGGCGCCAGCGGCATGGGCCTGCGGATCCACCACGACTTCCGCCGCAGTCTGCACCGGGGCCCAGACCAGATCGGCATCGTCAAATATCCTGCCCCATTCCTTCAGGGTTTTGGTCGCAAATACCTTGTCGAGAAGAGCGACCAGTTCCGGCGCGTTCTGACGCCGGCCCAGCGGAGTGGCGAAACGTTCGTCCTCGGCATAGTCTTCAAGCCCGATGGTCTTCGCCAGTTCCTGCCAGTCCTTCTTGGTCTGGCGCGGCAGATAGGCGAACCAGTGCCCGTCCCCTGTCTTGAAGAAATTGGTCAGTGGTCCAATGGTGCGCTCCCGCGCGGGGGTAGGGGCCAGTTTTCCAAAACGCAACTGCATGGCGTAATCGGAACTCATCATGTAGATGCCGGTGCGCAGCAGGGAAGTCTCGACCAGCCGTCCCTTGCCGGTTTTCTCGCGTTCATACAGCGCGCCCATAATGCCCCCAAGGGTGGTCAGTCCGGTAACGTGGTCGCCCGCCGCGGTGCGCAAAGGAAACGGATTGACCCCGTCCGGGGCCATGGTCCGGCAGGCGCCGGCGCGCGCCCAGAACGCCGCCATATCGAAACCAGGCCGGTCGCGCTCCTCGCCGATCATGCCGTAACCCGAAACACTGGCGTAGATCAGACGGGGGTTTTCCTTTTTCAGATTTTCGTAATCGAGCCCCGCGCGCTCCAGCGCCCCAGGGCGGGTATTGGTGATGAAGACGTCCGCGTCGCGCACCAGACGCTTGAGAACCGCAACCCCCTCCGGTGTGGAGGTGTCCACGCAAACCGCCCGTTTGCCGCGGTTGTCGAGATCGAACAGCGGGTTTCCGAACAGTTCTGGATTCTTGACGGGCGTGGGAAAGACGCGCCAGGGATCGCCTCTCGGGGCTTCGATCTTGATCACATCGGCGCCCCAGTCGCACATGATGCCGCCTGCCGAGGGTGCGGCGACGTAAGTCGCCATTTCAATGACTTTCACACCTTTGAGCATTGTCTTCTCCTCCCAGGAAAATTATACGGGACAGTCGGGATCGAACACCGGCTGGCGCTTTTCACGGTGCGAGGGGACTCCTTCGCGGGCATCCGGTCCGGCAAAGCCCAGCATTTCATAGGCGGTAGAGGCGTCGAAGGACGGGCCCGCCATTCGCAGCCAGTTGTTCAGCGCGAGCTTGGTGAAACGGATCGCGCCCTGCGCGCCCTTGGCCAGATTGCTGGCGACGCGCAGCGCCTCGGCCTGCAATTCGTCCTCAGCGACGCATTTCGACACCAGGCCGATGCGTTCCGCTTCCTCTCCATCCAGGGATTCGCAGGTCAGCAGATAATATTTGGCCTTGGCCATGCCGCAGAGTAGCGGCCACACGATCGCCCCATGATCACCCGCGGCGACCCCCAGCCTTGTATGGCCGTCAACGATCTTGGCCTTCTTGGTGGTGATGGAAATGTCCGAGAGGAGGGCCGCAACCAGCCCAGCACCCACCGCAGGCCCAGTGATCGCGGAGACGATGGGCTTGTTGCAGTTGATGATGTTGAAAACCAGATCGCGGGCCTCTTTCCAGACGGTCAGCATGGTTTTGTGATTGTCGACGATTTCCTCGATCATCTCGAAATCGCCGCCTGCGGAAAACGCCTTGCCTTCGCCCGTCAGGATGACTGCATTGATGCGCGGATCGTTATCGATTTCCGGCCAGATATAGGTGATTTCCCTGTGTCCGATCTTGTCCAGCGCGTTCAGCCGTTCCGGACGGGAAATGGTGATGCGCAGCACCCGCTCCGCGGGCCAGTCGAATTTCAGGCGTTGATATTTCTTTTCATCCAATGGCATTTCCGTTGTCTCCCCTGATTTGGATCACAGTTTGTGAAGGAATTTGACGATCGCATCGGTAAAGGCGTCGTTCTTGTCGCCCGCCACCATATGACCCGCGCCGGTTACGTCAACATATTCCATATGCGGGATCAGATTCAGGAATGCGCGCGCATTTTCTTCCGTCACCAGATCGCTGGACTTGCCGCGCACCAGCAGCGCAGGGCAGCGGATTTTTTGCGCAGCCGCCTCCAGCCTTTCCGGGCGGCGCGGTTCGCGCGGGCCATTCGGTCCGGAAAAGAATTTGGGATCCCAATGCCAGTAATAACGGCCATTCTCCCTCAACCTCAGGTTTTTCGCCAGCCCGGTGGTGTCCTTGGGCTTCGGCCTGTGGGGCAGATACTGGGCGATGGATTCGGCGGCTTCCTCCAGGCTGGCGAAACCTTCATTCATGTTCGCGCTCATAAAGTTGCGGATGTTCTGCACGCCGGCTTCCTCCACACGCGGGCTGATATCCACGAAAACGACCGCGGAAAAAACCGGGTCTTCATGTTCGCCTTCCGCCAGAAGTGAGGAAATTCCCCCCAGCGAGGCGCCAACGGTCACCGGGCGTTTGCTGAAAGCGCGCGCGACCTGGCGCAGATCCTCGGCATAGGCGTCGATAGCGTAATTGCCATCAGGGCACCAGCCGCTATCCCCATGGCCGCGAAGGTCAAGGCATATGGCGTGCCAGCCGTTACCGGCCAGGGTCCTGGCTGTATTGCCCCAGGCGTGCCGGGTCTGTCCGCCGCCATGGGCGAACAGGACCGGCTGATTGCCGGGGGTTCCGTAGGAATCGGCGGCCAGTTTGAGGCCGTCATGGCCTATGAACTCGATCTGATCGGGTTGCATGCATTTCTCCGGTAAGTTGTATTTCAATAATGGATCGTTCCAGTTTAGCCTGACTCGCGCAGATTGCGATAGGTCCTTGCAAGGGCGCAGAAGTTCTCAATAGTCAGGGTTTCGGCCCGTGCGGTTGGGTCAGTTTGCGCCAATCGGGTCAGCGCTTCGGTATCCAAACCCAGGCTCATCAGGCTGCGGCGCAGCATTTTGCGCCGCTGGCCAAAGGCGGCGGCCGTTATCGTCTGCAGATCATCCGCCTCAGCTTGCGCCAGTGGGGCAGTGCGGGGTGTGATCTGCACCACCGAAGACATGACTTTGGGAGCAGGCGTAAAGGCGCGCGGGTCAATATCGAAAAGGATATGCGTATGACAACGCCATTGGCTCAGCACCGCTAGACGGCCATAGGCCTTGCCGCCCGGCTGTGCGGTAAGGCGTTGCGCCACTTCCTTCTGGAACATGAGGGTGAGGCTTGCCCATTGCGGTGGCCAGCGATCTGGCGTCAGCCATCGGACAAGGAGAGGCGTGGCGATATTATAAGGCAGATTAGCGACGATTTTCACCGGTCCGCTGGTGACCTGGTTCAGTTCCATTTCCAGCGCGTCTCCGGCCACGACGGACAGATGTCCGGGATAGGCGTTGGCAATTTCCTCCAGCGCAGCGAGACAGCGTTCGTCTTTTTCAACCGCAACCACATGCCCTGCGCCCAGCCGCAGCAGGGAACGGGTGAGGCCGCCGGGGCCCGGGCCGATTTCAATGACGGCACCCTGCGTCAGATCGCCAGCGGCGCGCGCGATCCGGTCTGTGAGATTCAGATCGAGCAGAAAGTTCTGCCCCAGAGACTTGCGCGCGCGCAAACCATGACGGGCGATGACCTCGCGCAGCGGCGGCAGCCGGTCATCTGGCATCACGGTCCCGGGTCCGGGAGCGGGAGCGGGCGATCTGCCGCGCCATGCGCAGGGCCGCAATCAGGCTGGCGGGATTGGCCACGCCCTTGCCGGCAATATCGAGGGCGACGCCATGGTCAGGAGAGGTTCGCACGATTTCCAGCCCCAGCGTAACATTCACGCCGCGCGCAAAATCAATCGTCTTTAGCGGGATCAGCGCCTGATCGTGATACATGCAGAGGACGCAGTCGAAGCGTTTGCGCGCCTCCGGATGAAACAGGGTATCAGCGGGAAACGGGCCTTGCGCGCCGATTCCCGCCTTTCGTAGTTCCGCAACCGCAGGAGAGATGATTTCCATTTCCTCTCGCCCGAACGCCCCCTGTTCCCCGGCATGGGGATTGAGCGCGGCAATCGCCAGACGCGGAGCCGCGATCGCGAAATCCCGTTTCAGGGCGCGCGCGGTGACGTGCGCAGCCGCCACGATGCGTTCACGGCTCAACTGCGCGGCCACCTTCGCCAGTGGCAGATGCACGGTAATGGGAACAACCCGTAGTCCCGGATTTCTGGCGTTTGCAGGACAGGCGAGCAGCATGACGGGCGGTTTTTCCGCAGCAACCAGTTCGGCCAGAAATTCCGTGTGGCCGGGATGCGTAAAGCCCGCATCATAGAGTACTGCTTTTTCTATGGGATTGGTCACCAGGGCGCTGACAGCGCCGGTTTGGGCAAGCGTCACAGCCATACGGATCGCGTCCAGAACGGCTTCAGCATTACGCGGATCAGGCGCGCCCGGTTTTGCCTGCACGGCGAGATGAACCGGCAGCACCGGCAGGGCCTGCCTGAAATACCTTTTACAATCCGCAGCCGAAGTGATTTCTGCGATGGGCGCAGAGGTGACGCGTTTCAGCCAGTCGGGATCGCCAATGACGAAAAACGGCGGCAGTCTGTATTTTTCCTGCGCTTCCCAGGCCTTGACGGCAATTTCGCCGCCTATGCCGGCAGGCTCGCCCATGGTCAGGGCGATGGGCCGCCCCGCTATATCGGAAGACGCGGCAATCAGCGGAACTCCACCACCGCATCGCGGCGCAGATCGCGAAGATAGCGGCGCGCCCGCAGCGCCAGGGCCTCCTGACTCATACGCGCCTCAACCACATCGCGGGGAGGCAGTTTGGATTCAAAGTTCGTGCGATTGCACACCATCACCCGGTGCACCCCTTGCGGGGATAAAATGGGCTCGCTGAGCATGCCGATATCAATATTTCCTGTGGTTTCACGAAACAGATGCGGGACATCCGCCAGCATCATGCGGCCGCCATCTCCCATGGCCCCATTGCCCATCTCTTTCACTACCTGCTGAAAATTATCGCAGCTGACATCGGTCTGCATTTGGCTGAGAGATCTGGCGATTGTCGCCGCTACGACCGGATTGTCTTTTGAAGGCTCCGTTACCGGACTTCGTCTTCCGGATTCATCAATGTAAGGAAACATGATCTGGCGGACATCCACCTCAACGCCAGACAGGCCGCCACCCGACGCCGCGCGCTTGTCACGCAACATGAGTATGTAATATCCGCCGCCGCTGCGCAGAGGCTGGGAGATTTCACCCGGCTTGAGGGTGGCGCTTCATCATTGCCGAAACCCTGCAGACCCGTCCCGGACACGCCTCGGCTTTCATGGCC
>DMKG01000292.1:1198-5409 GCA_003454415.1 Alphaproteobacteria bacterium | reverse complement strand
GCATAAATCCAGATTAAGCGGCAGACGAATGGGCACGGTCGTATCGGCCGCCAAATCGGAAAAACTGGTGCCCGGATATAGGGATCCCAGAAAAGAAACGCCCGTCTTGATGGCGGAGCCTGGCGCGATTGGAGAGATCCGCTCCTGCGAAGGAGAATGGTGCGTCCTGCGCTTTGAGGGAAAGTCGGCCTGGATGCCCCGTGAAAGCATCTGGGGGGTCTATCCCAATGAGGAAATCGATTGATGGCGCTGGGGTGGCCCCCCTATAGACATTTCCACAACAGGCGGTCTACTTAAAGTCAGCAAGTCCAGTTCGGGCTGGATTAACGGTTGATTTTGGAATCCAGGAAGATTAACGATTTTTAACTAAATATTAACTTCAATCATTAACCCTGTTCGTCAGATTAATTGCGTCCGGTTTGGATGCATCCAGGACAGAATACTCTTGGCCAGACGGATAGGCCATGGAAAATGTGGTTGGTTCGGGCGATGATGGGCACGGGCCGGGTGGCTTTCTCAGGTCTTTGGAATCACGGCGTCATGCGGCTTTGCCAGAAATGTTCAGTGAATAGGAGCAAACCGGCTTGAACCGCTTCCTTTTCTTGATCCGGCTGGTCCTGATCCGGCGGGCTGATAGAGAGCGAAGGAAAGGCGCGCGAAGAGACCTGCCGGTCTTACGCCAGCAGCGGGGCGTTTCTGTCCGCATGACGCCTAGGCTGACCCTCGCCGGCCTGCTGCTGTTGACCGCCTGTGGAACGGCTTCCAGACCCGATTTTGACAAGCAGGACCGTTTTGCCGGTCTTGATAGGGAAGACTATCAGCGGGTGTTGGCGCCACGGAATCCGGAAAGGGATAATGCTTCGGCGCCTCCGCCAATTCCGCAGGCGGAAAGTCTCTCGCCAATGCCGCATCTGGCGTTACCCGCAAATGCCAGACTGGTGAGCATTTCCGTCAATGAAGATGTTCCCCTGCGCGATGCTTTGGTTGAACTGGCGAGCCAGGCGAATGTGGGGCTGGAACTCGATCCGCATATTACGGGGGGGCTGATCTTTTCCGTGCGCCAGCGCCCGTTCGATGAAGTGATCAAACGCATTTCCGACATGGCCGGCCTGCGCTACAGCTTCGAAGGAAATGTGCTTCGTATGGAGCGGGATTTACCCTATCTGCAAAGCTACCGGGTCGATTATCTTAATGTCGCGCGGGATACGACCAGCAAGATATCCACAAATGTGGACGTGGTGGGCGGGGAAAGCGTTGGCGGTGAGGGAGGCGGTCAGGGAAACACCTCGGCCAGCGAGGTCTCGAGCACTGCGCAAAACAACTTCTGGCTGGAACTGGAAACAAATCTGGGTATGCTGCTGAACCGCAGCGCCAGGCGCGAAAACCTGCTGTCTTCTTCCGCTGCGGCTTTTGGCCGAGGCGTCCCCACGTCTGCCGCTGTGGGGGGAGCAGTGGTTCCGGAGCCCCTGCCATTGGCGCCTGGCGTTCCCCAGACGGACGCCGCGCCATCGGAACTGGTTGCCGCCGCGCAATCGGCGGTAACGGGCGCCGGACTGGTGTCGGGGGTGAGTTCGGGCGGAGGAGGGGAGGCCGTTTCCGCGGCTACGGCGCCGGGTGGCGTGGCGTCCGCCCCGGCGGTTGCGCCTGCCGAAAGCTCCACGGACCCCGCCGCACGTCCCTTTAGCATTAACCGCATGGCCGGGCTGGTGAGCGTCTACGGAACCCAGCGCCAGCATGTACTGGTGGATGCCTATCTGGAAAAGCTGCGCCGCGTGGTGGCCCGCCAGGTTCTGATAGAGGCGAAGGTTCTGGAAGTTCAGTTGTCTGATGATTATCAGGGCGGGATCAATTGGGCGGGCGTTCTGGGCGCCGCCACAGGCGCGGCGCGTTTTGGCGCCACCGTCGCCGTGCCCCAGGCGGGTTCCTTCAGCGATCTGAACACCGCTACAGATGGGGTGGTGACGCTGGCGCTTGACCGCGGCGACATCGACGCCGTGGTTAACTTGGTTCATGAGTTTGGCTCCGTGCGAACATTGTCAAGCCCGCGCCTGACCGTGCAGCACAACCAGTCGGCCGTGCTCAAGGTCGTCGAAAACCGTGTGTTTTTCGAACTGGATTTTGAACGCACCACAGAGGGAGCCACTCTGGATCGCGAACGCGTCACGGTTGAAAGCAATATCCGAACCGTTCCGGAAGGCGTTATCATCACCGTGCAGCCATCGATTCATGGAGAAACAGACGAAATCGCCATGAGTCTGCGTCCAACCATTACCCGCATCACCGGAACGGTCAATGATCCCGGTGTTTCCATCGCATCGAACAATACAGTTCAGTCGCCCGTGCCTGTGATCGCCGTACAGGAAATCGACAGTATGGTTTCGGTGCGGTCCGGAAGAGTGCTGGTGATGGGCGGGCTGATGCGGGACATCGGATTCAATCAGGAAACGGGCGTCCCGGGCGCATCGAGAGTGCCGCTGCTTGGAAACCTGTTCAAATCCCGGGACAGTTTCGGCCAGCAGAGTGAACTGGTCATTTTCCTGCGCGCCACTATCCTTGACGATGGCGGTGTAGACCCGGCGGACGCGGAGCTCTACCGCACATTCGGGCGAGACCGCCGTCCGTTGCCATTTTAACATGACGGAGCTTCAGTTGAGCGCTTACATGGCGCTTCTGCGGTATTTGTTCATTTCGGCGGCAAGAGAGCGCCTGTTTCTGACGCTCCCCGTCCTGATAGCGGCAGGCGCAGCCCTTTCCCTCTTCACCAGCAGCAGCGCCATCGCCGAACAGCGGGAGATGGCGGCGGCGTTTTTTGGCGCAGGCAGCAGAGTAATTCTGATCTTTGGACTGATCATTTTCTCATGCTTTCATGTCCGGCGCGCCATGTCGGGTGGCGAGATCGCCTTCATCCTGTCGCGTCCTCTTTCCCGCGGCGCGTTCGTTCTGGTTTATGCGGCCAGTCTGGGCGTCATAGGCATGATTTGCGCCGGTCTGACAGGGGTGTTCGCCGGTTTTATCATCAGGCCGCCTCTGGACGGGCTGGTCCTCTGGTCGGCGAGCCTGCTGCTGGAAACCCTCCTGATGATTGTGATGGCCCTGTTTTTTGCGCTGACTCTAAACAGTGCGGTCACCGCCGTGCTTTCCTGCGCCGGATTTTATGCGCTCGCGCGCCTGAGCGGATTTTTGGGCGAACTCGCCAGCAGCGCGCAGACCCATGGCGGTGCGGACGGGTTACTGTCAAAGGTTTTCACGGCGATTTCGATGCTTGTGCCAAGACTCGATTTCTTTACGCGTGGGGAATGGCTGGTCCATGGCTGGCGGGAGGAGGGCCATGGGATTGAACTGGCCCTGCTGCAATGCGTGGTGTTTATTCCGCTGATACTGACTGCAACCATGATCGATTTCAGCCGCAGGCGTTTGTAAATGGGTGGTCAGGGGAAACTGAAGGAGGCGCCGAGGCTCTATGTTGGGCTCTTTATCCTTTCCCTGGCGGCTCAGCTTCTGTTCTGGTCACAGACGAAAAGCTTTCGCAATCCAAGGGAGTATGTGCTGGAGGCGGCGCCAACAGCCGCCATCGCCCGTATCTTAAGTTTTGGCGATTCGCAATTCTATTACCGGGCTCAGGGCCTAAATCTGCAGATGGCGGGAGATTGGGCCGGAAATCTCACTCCCCTTCAGCACTATGATTACGCCCGTCTCGCAGGCTGGTTCGACCTGCTCTCCACTATGGATGGCCAGAGCCAGTATACGCCGGTACTGGCGGGGTATTATTACGGGGCGAGCCGCGATCCCGAACACGTTCTCCATATTATCCGGTATTTACACAAACTCGCTCTTGGTAATCCAAAATACCAGTGGCGCTGGCTGGCCCATGGCGTGTATCTGGCCCGTCACCGGGTCAGAGATGAGCATCTGGCCCTTGATCTGGCGCGCCAGCTGGCGTCGTTGCCGGTTCCGGAAATGCCGATCTGGACAAGGCAGCTTCCCGCTTTCTTGCTGGCGGATATGGGCGAATATGCAGCCGCACGAGATATCCTGCTCGCCATCCTCGCGCAAACACCCGAAATTCCTCCGGAAGAACAAAGCTTTATGCGAAAATATATTGAGGAGAGGCTGGGGCTCCCCCTTCCTGAAAACTGATTCCTTTGTATGTCGCAAGGGACGATTTGCGGATTGAGAGAATGTTAACGGTATAGGCGTATTTAATATAGGCG
>DMKG01000292.1:0-915 GCA_003454415.1 Alphaproteobacteria bacterium | reverse complement strand
ATGGCCTGCGTGATAATTGTCACAATTACACTGATTTTATATATTTAATAGAATGAAAGTGCTAATTTCTACTTTATAGACTCAGCTAATCTACCATATTGTCATCTGTCGGCGCACAACGGAGCCTTGTCTTCATTTGAGGAAGGAATGCGGATGAAAACGCGAATATTCGTAAATAGGGATTTGGGGACAGATACCGGTGAGCGGGCGACAGCTGCTCAGAAGGGTTTCACCCTGGTGGAGTTGTCCATTGTTCTGGTGATTATCGGGTTGATCATTGGCGGGGTTCTGAAGGGCCAGGAATTGATCGCCAATGCGCAGATCAAGAATGTAGCCTCACAGATGCAGGGTTATCAGGCGGCGTTTCAGGCATTCAAGGACAAATATAATGCGCTGCCCGGGGATGTCGTGGGCGCGAACAATCTGATTCCGGGATGCACGGCGGCGCCCTGTCTGCCCGGAAGCGGCACGCAAGGGGATGGTCTGATTGGCACTTCTGTGGCCACCAGCTACAACACGAATGTCAGCACTGTCGCCGAAAATATAGCCGCCTGGCAGCAACTGGCGGCAACCCGCTTCGTTGGCGGCGTCGAGCTGGGAACGACCAGCACGGCTGTCTTCGGCAGCCAGTTTCCAAACGCGCAGACGGGCGGGGGTTTCCATATTCTCTATCAGGGGGCGACAGGACGCCATGTGCTGCGCCTGACGGGAACCGTAGGCGCCCCGGCGTCGGCTTCGGGCGCGTTACGTCCGGATCAGGCGCTGCAGCTGGACAATATCCTGGATGACGGCCAACCTGTTTCAGGCGCTTTGTTCACAAACACGACCATTTCCGATGGCGCCGGGAGCAACGCCTGCCTCACCTCCGCCACCAATATCTACACCGCAGCCAACAGCGCCAGCACCTGCAATCTG
>DMKG01000119.1 GCA_003454415.1 Alphaproteobacteria bacterium | reverse complement strand
GTCGATGTCCTTGTAGGCCATCGGCGTTTCGTCGATCACGTCCTTGTCCTTGCGGCACTCGACGCCTTCGGTGGCGGCGCGGTGTTCGGCGAGCGTGAAGCGGCGTTTCGCCTCGCCGCGGCTCATGACGCGGCCGGCACCGTGGCTGCAGCTCTCGAACGACTCGGCGTGGCCCTTGCCGCGCACGATGTAGCTGCGCGCGCCCATGCTGCCCGGGATGATCCCCAGCTGTCCGGCCTTCGCGCTCACCGCGCCCTTGCGCGTCACGTAGACGTCCTCGCCGAAGTGGCGCTCCTTCTGCACGTAGTTGTGATGGCAGTTCACCGCCTCGACGTGGCTGCGGAAGTTCCTGCGGATCACGGTCTTCGCCGCTTCGATCACGCGCCGCATCATCAGCTCGCGGTTGAGCAGCGCGAACCTCTGCGCCCAGCCCACCGCGCGCACGTAGTCGCCGAAGGTGCGGCTGCCTTCCTCGAGGTACGCCAGGTCGCGGTCGGGCAGGTTCTTCTGCTGGCGCATCGCGTCCTGCCTGGCGAGCTCGATGAACATCGTGCCGATGGCGTTGCCCACCCCGCGCGAGCCCGAGTGCAGCATGAACCAGACGAACTTCTCTTCGTCCAGGCAGACCTCGATGAAGTGGTTGCCGGTGCCGAGCGTGCCCAGGTGCTGGATGTGGTTGGTCTTTTCCAGCTTCGGGTAGTCGCGGCACAGCTCGGTGAACTCCGGCTCGAGCTGCGCCCAGGTCGAGTCCACGCTGCCGGGACGCTTGTGCGCCGAGTTCCACGCGCCCGGATCGTTCGCACCGGGCGAGCGCCCGTGCGGCACGGCGCGTTCGATCGCCGAGCGCAGCGGCGCCAGGTTGTCCGGCAGGTCCTCGGCCGTCAGCGTGGTCTTCGCGGCGATCATGCCGCAGCCGATGTCCACGCCGACGGCGGCCGGGATGATCGCGCGGTGCGTCGGGATGACGCTGCCGACGGTCGCGCCGATCCCCCAGTGAACGTCGGGCATCGCGGCGACCCACTTGTGGATGAACGGGAGGCGGGCGACGTTCAGCAGCTGGTCGCGGGCCGCGTCTTCCATCGTCACGCCGCGGACCCAAGCCTTGATCGGGCGGCCCTCGGCGGCGTGGATCACGTCGTAGGTACGGTCGGTGGTGCGGGTGGTCATGGGTGTCCCTCTGGGATCGATGGGTGGGTGGAGGGGGGGGGGGGGGGGGGGGGCCGGTCCCCCCCCCCCCCCCCCCCCCCCCCCGTCCCCGCGGCGGCGTTTCCCCGTCCCCCCGCCGCCACCACCACCCGCCCCAGGCCGGACTCGCAGGCCCGCCGCCAGACATGCACGATCATCGGCGCCCCGTGAATATCCGCCAGCGGCTTGTTGGGCAGGCGGGTTGCGCCGAGCCTGGCGGGGATGAGGAGGATCGGATTAACGGTGCGCACCTGACGCGGCCCCCGGATAGCTGCAATGAATTTCCTGAGATTTATACGTCTTGATCCCGTTAGAGGATAGCGGCTAATGTCCTGCTCTCTTATTGGTATATGCGGGTTATCATGGATTCTTTCACGATCAACAAAATCCTCGGCGCCGTGTTAGGCGCCTTTCTCTTCATCTTTGCCATCAATCTGGCCAGCGAGGCGGTGTTTCCCGGGCGCGAGACGCCTGAGGGCGGCCATGGCGGCGGGACAGCGCAGCCGGAAGCTGAGGCCTCGGCTGGGGAAGAGAAGGCCCCGGCTCAGGCTGAGGAAATATCCCTCAGCGCCGCGCTGGCTGCAGGCGATGCGGGAAGCGGAGCCAAGGTTTTCAAGAAATGCGCCGCCTGCCATTCGGTGGAGGCCGCCGACGGCAACAAGATCGGGCCGAACCTGCACGGGATTCTCGGCCGTGAAGTGGCCACTGCTGAAGGATTCGGCTATTCTTCTGCGATGCAGGCGTATGGCGGGATATGGAGTTATGAACGGCTGGACCAATATCTTTCCGATCCGAAAGGAACCATTCCTGGAAATAAAATGGCCTTTGCCGGCCTGAAGAAAGCCACGGACCGGGCCGATGTGATGCTTTATTTGCGGGAAAGCAGCCCCGATGCGCCGCCCCTGCCAGAATGACGCTCACCTGACCCGCATTGCGCAGAAGGCGCCCCGGCGCCGGTTTTTCTGATGCGACGACAGGCCGCATGTGTGCTGACATTTCTGCTAGCAGGGCCGTCAGCGGTCCTTGCCGCAGAAGGTCCACGCCATGGTTTGTCCCTGTTCGGGGAACTGAAATATCCCAGGGATTTCACGCGCTTTGAATATGTGAATCCGGACGCCCCGAAAGGCGGCGTGGTGCGCCTGGCGGCCATCGGGGGGTTTGACAGCCTCAATCCTTTCGTCCTGAAAGGCGCAGCGGCGGCCGGCGCCAGCCTGATCTATGACCGGCTGCTCACCTCATCATTTGATGAGGCGGGCGCGGAATATGGCCTATTGGCGGAAAGCGTGGAGGCTGCGCCGGATTTTTCCTGGGCCCTGTTCACCCTGCGCGAAGGGGCGCGCTGGCATGACGGCCAGCCGGTCACGCCGGAAGACGTGGTTTTCAGTTTCAACATTCTGCGCGAAAAAGGCGCGCCGCTCTACCGCTATTACTACGCCAATGTGACGCGCGCCGTAAAACAGGGCGCGCGCGGCGTGCGTTTTGAATTTGACAGCGGCGGCAACCGCGAATTGCCGCTGATCATGGGGCAACTGCCCATCCTGCCGGAGCATTACTGGAAAGACAGGGATTTTGAGGCGACAACCCTGGAGCCTCCCCTGGGCAGCGGTCCCTACCGCATCGCCAGGGTGGAGGCGAACCGGCGCCTTATCCTGGAACGGGTTCCGGATTACTGGGGCAAGGATTTGCCGGTCAATGTGGGAACGAACAATTTCGGCCGGATCGTCTTTGAATATTACCGTGACGACACTGTGGCGCTGGAAGCCTTCAAAGCCAATAATTTCGACATCCGCTTCGAGAGCAGCGCGAAGAACTGGGCGACGGCTTATGATTTTCCGGCTGTCGCCGAAAAAAAGGTTGTCCGTGCGGAACTCGAAACCCGCAACGCAGAACCCATGCAGGGATTTGTGTTCAATACCCGCAGAGACAAGTTTTCCGATCGCCGCGTCAGGCTGGCGTTCAATTACGCGTTCGATTTCGAATGGGCCAACAAAAATCTGTTCTATGGACAATATGCCCGCACCAGCAGCTATTTCCAGAACTCCGAACTGGCCGCCACGCAACTGCCAGACGCCGCCGAACTGGCGCTGCTGGAGCCATTCCGGAAAGACTTGCCGCCAGAAGTTTTCACCCAGGTCTATAAACCGCCCGCGACCGGCGGGGATGGAAACCCCCGCGCCAATCTGCGGGAGGCCAAGCGCCTGCTGGCTGAGGCTGGCTGGGAAGTGAAGGACCAGGCGCTGAGGAACACCGCGAGCGGCGATTGCCCGGGGAAAGCGAA
>DMKG01000032.1 GCA_003454415.1 Alphaproteobacteria bacterium | reverse complement strand
GTGGGTCGAGCGGCCCGGCGCCCAGTCTCACCGCCAGCCAGTCCGCGCTGCCGCCAAGCAGAAGGCCGGCAATCTGGCTGATGAATTGCAATCCTGTCATCGCTGTGACGGTGCGATGGAGTTCGCCATCATCCACCACGCTCAGCATGGCGTCGCGTGCAGGGACGATGAACGCCCCCAGAACGCCTATGCTGACGCTGATTGACACCAGCGCGGCATAGGACAGCAGCCCCGCAAAAATCAATCCGGAAAGGGTGAGCGGCAGCAGCGCCATAACCAATTGCAGGCCGATCAGCAACCGCCGCAGCTCCCGCCGGTCCGCCACTACGCCACCCAGCAGAATGACGGTCAGCATTGGCAGCATGGTCAGCATCTGCGCAAAGCCCACCCGCGATGGGCTTTCATGCAACACCTGGGTCAACAGCCAGATGATGACCACATTCTGTATGCCGATGGCGCAGAAATATGGGCACATGCCCGCCAGATACCAAAAGCGGGCGGAAGGGCGCAGCCGCCTTGGCAATGGAGGTCTCTTCACTGGGATGTTCCCAAGTCCGGAGTCAAAATTTTGCGAGTCCCCTAAAAATCGCCGCAATCGCCGCCTATCTATACTTTAGTAAGTCCCGATGCGAAGGAAGTTCTGGATGATACGCCGTCATATCATGGTGCTGCTCGCCAGCCTGTCCGTAGCCCTGCTTATCAGCGTCACTGCTCTGGCGGAAACGGAAATGGGGCAACAGACAGACATGAAGCAGAAAGGCGCCACTCCACCCGGTTATAATGTCAGGGCTATTCCCCTCGATGATGAGGCTCTAAGGGCGCTCGATCAGAAACACCGGCAATTGGCGCGCAAATCGGGAACCATCTGTCTGCACATGGCCCCGGGGGGCGTGGTGCGGCGTGGCTCGGCCCCGGTCCCGCTGGATGGATGCAATATTTCGACCTTGGACCGCCTGGTTGCCGAACAGAATGATCCCGCGCTTTTCTCCTATCACTGGTCGATCCGGCCAAAAGAGCGCTACGACCAGAACCGCTCCGGCCTCTATTGGCGCACTGTCCGCACCCAGATACTGGCCAACCACCCGGAACTTGCTTCTCCGAAGTCAGATTAAGCTGGACCCTGGCGGCGCGCCGTGCTATTTGCCCGAGTGTTCAACGCCGTTTCGGCGGCATTGGGGTGAGTTCTGTGAACATGACCGGTTTTTCCCATCTCCTGCGACGAAGACCGCTCACCGCGCACAAGGCCCGGAAGGCTTGCGCGCGGATTTAAGCGCGTCAGCCACTCCCGCCAATATCATCGCAACCAGGGCGATTTAGCGGAAAGCGTGACTGCAAAGCGCCTATCCCCTTCCTTTTGCATGACGTTTTCGCGGGAGATTTACAATGATCGATTACCGGTGCGAGCGGCCCGAGGACAAGGGCGCGATCGAATTTCTGCTGGACATGGCTTTCGGCCCGGGGCGTTTCGCCAAAACGGCGTACCGTTTGCGGGAGGGAGTGGATTGCATTCCCGAGCTTTCCCTTGTCGCCATGGAAGAGGGGATTCTGCGCGGTTCCATTCGCTTCTGGCCCATCCAGATCGGGGAGGCGCAAACCCCGGCCCTGTTACTGGGCCCCCTGGTGGTGGACCCCGTGCATCGCGGACGCGGCATCGCCGTCAAGCTGATGCAGCTGAGCCTGGAGATGGCGGCTGCCCACGGTCACCATATCGTGGTTCTTGTGGGAGACGAACCTTATTACGCCAGAGTTGGCTTTTCCTCCGTCATGGCAAAGGGGCTGTCCCTGCCCGGCCCGGTTGACCTTAAACGCCTGCTGGCGAAGGAACTGACGCCGGGCGCGCTTGCCGGCGTATCGGGCTTGGTCCGTAAGGCGCTGGACGCAGGGTATGCGCAAAGCCTCCTGGCCGACGCCGGCCCTCTGTTAAAGGCTCAGGCTTAACTCCAGCAGGTCACGCGCCGCAATCGCCGGATCGCCGGGCGCGATGGCGCCCGGATTTGCGGCGCGCCAAGCCGTCAGCCTGCCGGGCAAAAGCGCAGCGATCCCGAAGCCCCGTTTCTGGAGGAAGGCAAGGCCGCGCAAATTGTGATTACCCGCCCAGGCCAGCAAGCGGGTGCAGCCTTCGGCGCGGGCATGTGCAATCACCGCCTGCAGTAGCGCGCCGCCATGCCCCCGCCCCGGGCGGGCGGCGTCAAGAGCGATCAGACGGCATTCTTTCCCCTCGATCACAAAGCCTGCAAGGCTCGCGATTTCACTGTCAATTTCTCCAACAAAGCAGGGCATGTTGCGGACGTCATTGTCACATCCGTCATCCGGAAATTGTGTCGCGCCATAGCGTTCCTGCATGAAACGGGCCGCCGTTTCGCGGTCGCCGTGTTTCAGGCGCGAAATGCGCAAAGCTGAATCATTCAGCTCACGGATTATTTCTTCCCTGTCGCCATCCAGTTCCGGAGGCGCGCCGCGGGTAGAGGGATCGCTGAAAGCTGACATCTTGATCGGATTTCCCGCCATATGCAGTTCGCCTGCGACCTTGTCCAGCGCCGTCACCACCATATTGCGGGATTTGATCTGCGGATCGGCAAGAATTTGCGCCACATTGTTGATCGGCCCCGACGGGACGCCCCGCGCCTGCAATTTATCCAGCCAATAAGCCACATCATGGCGTTCCAGCGCCGCTTCGAAATGCCGCTTCAGCGCATCGGCGTTCCTGTTACGCTCCGGTCCGCTAATAAAGCGTGGATCAGCGGCCAGTTCCGGCAGGTCAAGGACCTCCAGCGCCAGATGGAATAACTTGTCATTTCCAGCAGCGATAATCACATGCCCGTCCTGGGCCGCATAGGCTTCGAAAGGCGTGATCGAAGGGTGACGCGCCCCCAGCGGGCCGGGAATTTGCCCGGTTGTAAAATAACGCACTATGGCGTTTTCCAGAATCGCAAGCTGGCAATCCAGCATGGAGACATCGATCTTGACCCCCTGCCCGGTCGTATTTCTGGAATAGAGCGCACTGGCGGCGCCAATGGCGGTGAACAGCCCGGCGGTAATATCCCCGATGGAACTGCCTACGCGCGTAGGCGGGCCGCCCGGATATCCGGTCAGGCTCATGATGCCGCCCATACCCTGCACAACCATGTCATAGGCTGGACGATCCGCATAGGGACCGGTATGCCCGAAGCCGCTTGCCGCGGCATAGATCAGGCGCGGGAAACGGGAATGCAGGGCCTCCCAGCCATAGCCCAGTTTTTCCATCGTGCCGGGGCGGAAGTTTTCAACCAGCACATCCGTATGGGAGAGCAGCCGCTCAAAAACCGCGCGGTCCGCCTCCTGCTTCAGGTCCAGGGCGATGGAGCGTTTGCCGCGGTTGAGGGACATGAAATAAGCTGAACGCTCCCCGATGAAGGGGCCGAAGCCGCGTGCATCATCCCCGCCGGAAGGGTTTTCCACCTTGATCACGCTCGCTCCCAGATCCAGCAGGACCATGGTGCAATACGGCCCCGCCAGCACCCTGGTCAAATCCAGCACTCTAACGCCGCTCAAGGGGCCGGACTGGGCGCTGACGCTTTCCACTTCTGGCATTGCGATCCTGTTCCTTCTTTGGTTGGCCGCCTAGCGGGGTTTTGGAGTAGACGTGTCCGTGGGGAATTCGGCCTGCGGCTCTGACGGGCCCGTCACATCCGCTTCGGGTGATGGAAGTTTTGCCCCTTCCAGTTTCCGGTCCAGCGCCTTGCGTTCCCGGCGCGCCGCTTCACGGGCCTGCTTGTTCACGCCGTTTCCGGCGCGATTCTGCGCGGCCTTTTCCTGCTTTTCCTGTTTGGCTTTCCGCTTTCTGACCTTGTTGAGGTTGATGATTTCAGTCATGGAGGCGTCTTTCACATTAAGCTACAACTAGGCCGGGCATGCAAAATAGGTTAGATTCGTTCCATGCGGTCACCGCGCAGGCGCAAACGTCAAGCCTCTGGTTTTAGAAAATTTATCACCGGGTTAGCAATAGTGCTGACTGGATTGACGGCGGCTGCCCTGATCCTGCCTGGTTATATTGACTGGAACCGCTTCAAGTCCGTGATAGAAAGTCAGGCGGGCAAAAGCCTGGGGCGTCAGGTTCTGATCGCCGGGGATATCCATTTCACCCTGCTGCCGCGGCCTGAACTTTCTCTGGAGAAAATCTCCCTGCCGGATGCCGGGGACGCTGATACGGCCTTGCTGAACCTGGAAAAGCTTGATCTGCGCATTGGCGTGCTGCCGCTTCTGTCGGGAAAAATCCAGATAAAGCAATTCCGCCTGATCGCCCCCCGCCTGAACCTCGTGCGGGACGCCAATGGCCGCGGCAACTGGCTGTTGCCGGGAGATATGACTGCTGGCGCAGGCAAGATCCGGTTTGATCAGATCAGTATCGCGGAGGGGCGCATGCGCTATCGCGATGAAGCGTCTGGTGCGGATTTCGCCCTCGAACAGATAGAAGCGCAGTTGTCGGCGGACACTCTGCATGGGCCGGTCACCGCTAATGGCGCTTTGAGGATGCAGGGCGTGCCCCTTCTGTTTGACGTTTCCCTGGGGGCGCTGGACGTAAGCCCTGCCCAGAACCCCACGCCTTTAAGGATAAAGGCCACACTGGATGGGGAGGGGGAGATTGCCTATACCGGCAATATAACGGCCGGGATGAACACGGCCGGAACCCTGCGCGCCGTTGGAAAGGATCTGAATCATCTTACAGGCGCCCTTGCGCGCCTGTCTGGCGTCTTTAGCCCGCCAGCCATGCCCATCGCGCGTATTCTGGCGCATCCCTACAGCATGGAAAGCAGCCTCACTTTTGACGCCCGCGCCGTGAAGTTGGACAAGATCCGGCTCAGGCTGGCGGATGAGGCGCTCACCGCCAATCTGAAGCTGGAGCGCGGCGAGGCGGGCGGCTTCTCCTTTCTGCTCGATGCGCCGGCGCTCAATCTCGACGCATTGCTTGGCGAAGACCTGGCCAGGGCTTCCGATAAAGCACCAGCGCAAGAGGATGCCGGAGCAAACCTGACCCTGCCCGACATATCACGGCTCCCGCAGGGCCGGGCGCGCTTCAACCTCGGCGATCTGCAATGGAAAGGAGGGCATATCCGTAACGCCACCCTCGGGTTGCTTCTTTCTGGAAATGAAATAAGGGTTGAAAAGCTGAGCGCCCAATTACCTGGAATCAGTTCGGCCAATATTTCAGGCGTCATCCTGGGAGGGGAAAGTCAGCCCCAGTTCACCGGAAAACTCAATCTTCAAACCGCAAATTTACGGGGACTGGCCGGATGGCTGGGGGCGGATTTGCAAACCCTGCCGGACAGAAGTCTTACCAATGGTTCATTATCCGCTGATTTTCTGGTGACGCCTTTCCAGGCGGAGTTTCAGGAAATTAACGCGGAAATCGATTCCTCCATACTGACCGGCGCACTCGCATTCGCGTTCCGGGACAGGCTGGCCATTGGCGCCGATCTGCAGATCGATGCATTGAATGCGGATAATTATTTTCACCTGGACGCTAATGCCCAGACGGCGGCTCCATCTGCGTTTGATATGAATTTCAGTATGCTGAAACCGTGGATGGATTGCTGTGACTATAACCTGAAACTTTCGCTGGACAGGGCGGGCTATCTCGGGACGCCTGTTGAAGACATGCGGTTGGAGGCAAGCCTGCTGAAAGGGGCGCTGGTCATCAATCACTTCTCCATCGCCAACATAGCCGGATCAGCGGTGGGCTTGAGCGGCATCCTCAGCAAGATCACTACTGAGGCGGAAGGAGAAATCAATTTCCGGCTTGTCTCCCGGAATCTCAGTGTTCTGGCGCAAAGGGCGCCGTTCAACCTGCCCCTGCCAGCCGCCAGACTTGGCGCGGCTGAGATCGACGCCAAACTCCTGCTAGCGGATCGGGCGGCCGACATTACGCTGGATTCCACGTTCGAACGAACTTTTTTGCGCATGTCGGGCAAACTCAGCGGAATTGCGCCCGATATGTTAGCCTCTTCTTCGGATGACACCCTGTTTGTCTCGCAGGTCAGTCTGGGAAATCCTAGCCTGAGAAAGTTCGCGGCGCAGTTCGGCCTTCCCCTGACTCCATCACCCAGGGCGGACGCTGCTGGCGTAAGCCTGGCGGGGGTTCTGGTTCGCACGCCGCAGGAAGTCAGTTTGAACGTGCTGTCCGGCGATATTGGCGGCGTTCCCGTACAGGGGCGCGGCGTTCTGCATCTGGAGGGGGGAAAGCCCATCCTTACCGCAGACCTCGCAGCGGGAGAGATGATTGCCGGTGACTATTTTTCCAGTCCAACGGAAGAAACGCCCCCGGCGCGCGCGCGCGGTTCACTTCCCTGGTCCGGCGTTCCTCTCGAGTCCGATGATCTGCAGACCATCGATGCGGATATCTCCTTACAGGCGGCCCGGTTCGTCACCGGCGGATATGACCTGTCAAATCCGGCCATGAACCTCTCCATCCGTGACGGAATCCTGAAGATTGACGGCTTTACCGGCGGGTTGTTTGGCGGAACCTTTCGGGCTGCCGCAAAACTGAATGCCGGCGCGCCTGTCCCCGAATTTTCCGCAGAGTGGAAAATCCAGGGTGGGCGAATGGAAGCCGCCAGCGCCGCCCTGTCAGGCGCGCCAATTCTCACTGGAAAATTTGACTTCTCCGGAGAAGTGAAAGGGGCCGGCGGCAGCAGTTTTGCCATCGTTTCCTCACTGGAAGGCAGTGCCCAATTGACCGCCGCCGATGGACTGATCC
>DMKG01000277.1:3592-4065 GCA_003454415.1 Alphaproteobacteria bacterium | reverse complement strand
GTGGAGCGGCTGGAATATGATCCCAACCGCACGGCCTTCATAGCGCTGATCACCTATGAAGATGGCGAGCAGTCTTATATCCTTGCTCCGCAACGTCTGAAGGCCGGCGACAAGGTGGTCTCCGGTAATAAGGCTGACATCAAGCCCGGAAACGCCATGCCGCTCGCCAGTATGCCGATCGGCACCATTGTGCACAATATTGAACTCAAGATTGGCAAAGGCGGACAGATTGCGCGATCCGCCGGCGCCTATGCGCAATTGGTTGGCCGTGATGCGGGTTATGCGCAACTTCGGCTCTCTTCCGGAGAGCAGCGTATCGTTCGCTCGGAAGCGATGGCGACGGTTGGCGCCGTCTCCAATCCGGACAATTCCAACCAGAATTTCGGCAAGGCTGGCCGCATGCGCTGGAAAGGGCGCCGTCCGGCCGTCCGTGGCGTCGCGATGAACCCTGTGGACCATCCCCATGGCGGCGG
>DMKG01000277.1:0-3340 GCA_003454415.1 Alphaproteobacteria bacterium | reverse complement strand
GTCACCCCGTGGGGCAAGCCGACAAAGGGCAAGAAAACCCGTACCAACAAGGGAACCGCCAAGTACATCTTGCGGTCCCGTCATCTGAAGAAGGGACGCTAGAGTGACACGTTCCACCTGGAAGGGCCCGTTCGTTGACGGGTATCTATTGAAGAAGGCGGACGCCGCGCGCGCCTCCGGCCGCAAGGAAGTGATCAAGACCTGGTCGCGACGCTCTACGATTCTACCGCAATTCGTCGGGCTGACCTTTGGCGTATATAATGGGCACAAGTTCATTCCCGTGCTGGTTTCCGAGGAAATGATCGGACACAAGCTTGGTGAGTTTTCGCCGACCCGGACCTTTCATGGACATTCGGGCGACAAGAAGGCAGTGAGGAAGTAATGGGTAAACAGGCCCGCCCAAGAAGCGTTGCGGAAAACGAAGCCCAGGCTATCGGGCGGATGATACGCATCAGCCCGCAGAAATTGAATCTGGTGGCGGCGTCCATCAGAGGCCTGAATGCCGAAAAGGCGCTGGCGGAGCTGAGCTTTTCTTCCCGCCGGATCGCCGCGGATGTGAAGAAGGTGCTGCAATCCGCGATCGCCAATGCAGAGAACAATCATGGACTGGATATGGATGCGCTGTTTGTGAAAGAGGCCTCAGTTGGCAAAGCGCTGGTGATGAAGCGCTTTCATCCGCGCGCGCGCGGACGCTCCGGACGCATTCAGAAACCGTTCAGCCACCTGAAGATTGTGGTCAGTGAACGGGAGGAGACAGCCTGATGGGTCATAAGGTAAATCCTATCGGCCTCAGGGTCGGCATCAACCGCACATGGGACAGCCGCTGGTTTGCGGAAGGAAAATCCTATGGGGATCTGCTGCATGAAGATATCCGGATCCGGGAGGTTCTCAACAAGCGTCTGCAGCAGGCTGGCGTTTCGCGCATCCAGATCGAGCGGCCGCACCGTAAATGCCGGGTGACGATTTTTTCGGCGCGTCCAGGCGTAGTGATCGGAAAAAAGGGCGCGGATATCGAGAAGCTGCGCTCGGAGCTTTCCCAGCTAACCGATAGTGAAGTGCATCTGAATATCGTTGAAGTCCGCAAGCCGGAAATCGATGCGCGGCTGGTGGCGGAAAACATTGCGCAACAACTGGAGCGCCGGGTGTCTTTCCGCCGTGCGATGAAGCGGGCAGTGCAATCTTCCATGCGTCTTGGCGCGCTGGGCATCAAGGTGAATTGCGCGGGGCGTCTGGGCGGCGCCGAAATCGCCCGCACGGAATGGTATCATGAAGGCCGCGTGCCGCTGCATACCCTGCGCGCTGATATCGATTACGGGGTGGCTACCGCCCAGACCGCCTATGGCGCCTGTGGCGTCAAGGTCTGGGTCTTCAAGGGTGAAATCATGGAGCATGACCCCATGGCCCAGGATGCGCGTATGGCTGCTTCGCAGGAGGGGGGACGTCCTCCCCGCCCGTCAGGAGGCAGACAGGATCGTGAAGGCGGCGACCGGGAGCGTGGCCGCGGACGTGGACGCGGGGAACGGGATTAGGTCCCATAGTAGAAGTGCAGAGCGATGTTACAGCCCAAACGAACTAAATTCCGTAAGGCCCATAAAGGCCGTATCAAAGGCGTAGCCAAAGCGGGCTTCACCCTGAATTTTGGCAATTATGGCCTCAAAGCGATGGAGCCTGAACGGGTCACCGCGCGCCAGATCGAAGCTGCGCGCCGCGCCATTACCCGTCAGATGAAGCGCGCAGGAAGGGTGTGGATCCGGGTGTTCCCGGACGTGCCGGTCAGCAAGAAGCCCACCGAAGTGCGTATGGGTAAGGGCAAGGGCACGCCGGAATACTGGGTTTGCCGCGTGAAGCCTGGGCGCATCATGTTCGAGATCGACGGCGTCCCGGAAGCCATCGCCCATGAAGCGCTGCGCCTCGGCGCCATGAAATTGCCGATCAAGACCCGCGTGGTCGGCAGGACCCTGTAGAGGATGCATCGATGAAGGCCGCCGAGTTACGTGAAAAAACTGAAGATCAGTTACAGGATGAAATCCTGAAACTGAAGAAGGAGCAATTCAACATGCGCTTTCAGAAGGCCACGGGCCAACTGGAAAACACCGCTCGAATCGGCGTGGTCCGCCGGGACATCGCGCGTTTGAAGACCATTTTGAATGAGCGGGCCGTGAAGGGATCATCCGCAAAGCCAGGGAATAAATAAGAATGCCGAAACGTATCCTGCAGGGCGTGGTGGTCAGCGACAAGGGAGACAAGACCGTTGTCGTCAGGGTGGAGCGCCGTTTTTCCGACCCGGTAATGAAAAAAACCGTGCGCAGGTCAAAAAAATATCATGCCCATGACGCCTTGAATGCGGCGGCGGTTGGCGATGTGGTGCGGATTCAGGAATGCCGCCCCATTTCTAAGACGAAATGCTGGGAAGTCATCCCGGACGGGGCATGAAGGTATAGGGCGGGGTTAAGCCCCTGTGTTTTTGGAAATTGTTTTGAAGCAACATAAGTGAATAGGATCCGGTAATGATCCAGATGCAGACAAGGCTAGATGTGGCTGACAATTCCGGTGCGCGCGAAGTAATGTGCATCAAGGTTTTGGGTGGCTCAAAACGGCGCTATGCGACGGTTGGCGATACCATTGTGGTCAGCGTCAAGGAAGCCATACCGCGCGGCAAGGTGAAGCAGGGCGATGTGCTCAAGGCTGTGATCGTGCGCACGGCAAAGGCCGTTGCGCGCCCGGATGGCAGCGCCATCCGCTTTGACCGGAACGCTGCCGTGCTGATCAACAATCAGGGCGAGCCGATCGGCACGCGCATCTTTGGCCCTGTGGTGCGTGAGTTGCGCGCGAAGAATCACATGAAGATCATTTCGCTGGCGCCAGAGGTGTTGTAATGGCTTTGAAATTCAAGATCAAAAAGGGCGACAAGGTCATTGTCCTCGCCGGCCGTGACAAAGGCAGAAAAGGCGAGGTCCTCAAGATGCTGCCTTCTGAAAACCGTGCGATTGTCGGCGGGATCAACCAGGCGCGGCGGCACACGAAGCAGAGCCGCACCTCTGCCGGCGGCATTGTAAACAAGGATTTGCCAATTCAGATTTCCAATCTTGCGCTTGTCGATCCGAAAACAGGATTGGCGACGCGTGTTGGCTTCAAGATTCTGGATGACGGGCGTAAAGTCCGTTTCGCCAAGCGTTCGGGAGAGATTATCGATGTCTGAGGCGGCATATTCGCCACGACTGCAAAACCATTACAACTCGGTTATCCGGGCTGCGATGGTGGAGCAATTTGGCTACAAGAACATCATGCAGGTCCCTGTCCTGGATAAGGTCGTGCTGAACATGGGCGTCGGCAGCACACG
>DMKG01000219.1:1020-7430 GCA_003454415.1 Alphaproteobacteria bacterium | reverse complement strand
GTGAGGCGATCCCCAAGCACGATAAGGCCAAACAGCGCCGTCTGCACGGTTTCCGTCTTGGCATAGGCCGATCCAATGGCGAAATTACGATAGGCGAACAGTGCCACCGTCAGCAGGGTTCCCAGAATCTGCGCAAGTCCACCGGTCAGGCAGTAAAACAGAAATTCCACATGGGGCTGCGGCAATGAAATGTCCCCGCCATAGGCAAGGGCCGCCACATACAGCGCAGCCACCGGAAGACCGAAGGAAAAACGCACATAGGTTGCGGCGGCGGCGGATAATTCCGCGCTCAGACGCTTTTGCAGCGTCGTGCGCAGGTTCTGGAGGAAAGCTGCGGCAATGGTCAGGGGAATCCAGAGGGGCAAGGGCGTGATACCGCTGAAAGTGGTGGATTGGGCGTTCTCATACCGTCCGCAAGTGGGTTTGACCAGCCGCGCAATGAAACGGAAGGTTGCGCTGATCCTCTAAAATTGGGCATAAATGCCCACCTCTTATTATCCGGATAGTTCTCATGTCTCAGTTGCAAAGACCCGATTATTACCCCCCGGTACGGCCGGAAGGCCAGAAAGCGCCCCGTCCGGTGCGCCCAAGATCGGCCGCGACCCTGATCATCGTGCGCCGCGACCGCGCGGGTCCGGAAGTGCTGATGGGGCGGCGCAGCGCCAGCCACAGCTTTCTGCCGGGAAAATTCGTGTTTCCCGGGGGGCGTGTGGACCGGGAGGATTTATACGCCCGCCCGCATACGGATTTGCGGCAGGAAGTGGCGGCGCGCCTGGCGGCAACCTGCACCCCCAATCAGGCGCGGGCGCTAGCCATGGCGGCGATCCGCGAAACCTTTGAGGAAACCGGCCTTCTCATCGGCAGCAAGGGCGCCCCCCCGATGCAGACCCGCACCAAGGTCTGGACGGATTTCTGCAGCTATGGGGTAACCCCTTCCCTGGCAATCCTGGATTATATCGGCCGCGCCATTACCCCTTCCTTCCAGCCGAAACGCTTCGACGCAAGGTTTTTCATGGTGGAGGCCGAACATATTCACGGCGATCTGCACGATATGACGAATGCTTCAGGCGAATTGCTGGAAATCCACTGGCTTCCCGTGACCGAGGCTAAAAAGCTGGAACTACAGGGGATTACCCTGCTGATGCTGGATGAGGTTCAGAAGCGCCTGGAAATGTCCCCGGCCAAAGCTCTGGATTTGCCCATCCCCTTCTATTATTTCCGGGGCAAGAAGCGGCGTCGAGAGGACCATTAAGCCGCCAGTGTGGCGGATTGGTATGACGAGGTTCAGATCAGGATCGCCAGGCGTACTTGACAAAACAGGCGTTCCGGATCATGTTGCGCCTCTTTTCAACCGCACCCCAACCGGAGCCTAAACGATGGCCAAAGCCGCAACCATCAAGATCAAGCTGGAAAGCACTGCGGGCACCGGGTTTTTCTACGTGACGAAAAAGAATTCGCGCACCATGACTGAAAAAATGGTGACCAAGAAATATGCCCCGGTTGCGCGCAAACACGTGGATTTCAAGGAAACCAAGATCAAATAGCTTGCGTTTGCCGGTTTCGTGGCGGGAGGATCCGCCACTGCCGGACTGTGCCGCCTGAAACGCCGCGTCCTCCCCTCGCAGAGCCTCGTTCTACTCAGGATTCCTGGGCGTGGAATCGCTTGCGCGTAAAATGATTCCCGTGACGAGCGCCGCCAGGATGAGAATGATGGTGAATGTCAGCCCCTTGCCGGGATCCTGCACCACCAGAGTGCCCAGTCCCAATACCATCATGAAGCCGCCGATGATATAAAGCACGATATACATAGGGAATGGGCTCCAATGAGGTGAAAGGAGACGCCGGCTGACGGAGTAGCGAATCGCGGATGATCACAATAGCCGGGTCATGCTCTCATCATAAACCGCCATCAAGGGACAGCAAGTCTGAATAGAGGGACGGCCGGCGGTCGCGGAACATCCCCCATTCCAGCCTCTGCCGGGCGATTTCCGCCATATCCAGCCTGGCGAGCAGAATGGCCGGCTGATCCCGGCCGGCCTCGATGATGATTTCTCCGGTGTGACCGGCAATGAAGGATGAGCCATAGAAGGTAAGGGCGCAGCTTGCGCCCTGTTCATATCCGATACGGTTGGCGGCAATGACGGGGCGCATATTGGCTGCGGCATGCCCCTGCATGACGCGCCGCCAATGGGCGCTGGAATCGAGACCAGGATCCTGCGGCTCCGACCCGATAGCCGTAGGATAAAGCAGCAATTCAGCGCCTCTCAGTGACAGGATACGCGCGGTTTCCGGAAACCATTGATCCCAGCAGATGGCGGCGCCAATCCGCCCAGCCCGGCTGTCCCAAACACAAAACCCGGTGTTTCCAGGCGCAAAATAATATTTCTCGCTATAGCCCGGACCATCGGGAATGTGGGATTTGCGGTAAATGCCCAATACACTGCCATCTGCGTCTATCATCGCCAGACTGTTGAAGAAAGCGTTGGTTCCCCGTTCAAAAAAACTGACGGGCAGCACCACGCCCAATTCCGCCGCGAGGGTACGCATATGGGCGATAGCCGGGTTTTCTTCCGGCCGGGTGGCCAGGGCCATATAGGCGGGGTCCATATCCTTGCAGAAATAAGGCGTCTCAAACAGTTCCGGCAGCAGGATCAATTGCGCGCCGGAACTGGCCGCCTCGCGGACCATGGTCTCGGCAGTGATGATATTCTGCCCGCGGTCATTTCCGCAGGCCATCTGAATGGCCGCTACGATAAGGTGCTGCATATGTGTCCTGTCCTGCACAACGCGCCGGTTATTTTAAATAAATTAACCATATATCAAGCCATTTTGGGAAGACTGGTAAAACATTTCTTGTGGCATTCAGGCGGACCCGGTCTCAAAAATGAATTCTCTGGGAAAAATATTGACAATCGGTTCCTATGCCATTGTCAGCATCATATTGGCGGCCTTACTGCCCGGTCTGACGGGGGTATCAACATCTCTGGCCCTGCTGACGGGCGGGGTTGTATTTCTGTGCTGCGCCATCCTGCATCTGCGCTGGGAATCTGGAAATGAGATCGAACGTCTGAATCGCGTCATTTCCGATATCAAGCATGGACAGACCGAGCTTCGTACGGATGTTGACCTGGCTTCGCGTGACGTCTCACGCCTCGGCGAAACGATCGGCGCCCTTGATCTGAAATCGCACAAAGAAATCGTGAATGAAATGCGGGTTCTCGAGGCGCTGCTGGCGCGCATTGCACAGAAACGCCAGTCTGAGGACGCGACGGAGGACCCAGAATCTGGCGGCGCTTCACCCCCCTCAGCGCCATCCGCTCCCCCTCCGGTTAGTCTGAGGGTGCAAAGGCTGGCGGCTGGAAAATCCGAGATCACTCTCGCCGCGCTGAATGAAGCGCTGGAGGAAAGCCGGATCGATCTCTATCTGCAGCCCATTGTCAGCCTGCCCCAGCGCAAGGTGCGATTTTATGAAGGTTATTCAAGACTGCGCGACAGAAACGGCGCCGTGATCGAACCGGCCCAGTATATCGGGGTCGCCGAAGAAGCCGGTATTGTTTCAACCATCGACAATTTCCTGCTGCTGCGCTGCGTGCAATTGATCCGCCGCATGCATCTGCGCAATCGCAACGCCATTATTTTCTGCAACATCTCTTCGCATTCCCTGCGTGATCAGGGCTTTTTCCCGCAATTTGTGGATTTCATGGAACAGAACAGCGATCTTGCAGGATCGATGGTTTTTGAATTCTCGCAAGCGGCGGTTCAGGAAAACACCCTGCTGGAATGGCGGCAGCTTGCACGCCTTTCCAAGCTCGGCTACCGCCTGTCCATGGACAATCTGACCCACCTGGATATCGATCTGGAAGAATTGTCGAAACGGCGTTTCGCCTTCATCAAGATTTCCGCGGAGACCCTGCTGCATGGCATGGAGCAGGCGCGTTCGCGCTTCCTGTCCACAGACATCAAGCCTGCGATGCGGCGCTATGGAATCGATCTGATCGCGGAAAAAATCGAGGACGAAACAGAGGTGCTGAATCTGCTGGATTTCGAACTGGATTTTGGCCAGGGCTATCTGTTTGGCGAGCCGCGCCGTTCCCGTGGAGAAGAGGAAGACATTTCCATACCCGCCCGGCTCGCCGCCAGGACAGCATAGATTAAGATTGCGCCGCCTGATAAAGGGTTTTATTTCCCCTCTATGTCAGGCTCATCACCCTTGCGATTCAATCATACCCGGCAGCCCCTGATGCTATCCGGATTGCGCGATCTTTTCGCGCATCCGCCTGAAGGAGGCGAGGCTCCGTATGCGGGGGTTATCTGCGATGTGTGGGGCGTCCTGCATGACGGCGTCGCGCCCTATCCCGGAACGCCCGACGCCCTCATCCGGCTGCGCCAGCATGCAGGACCGGTCATCCTGCTTTCCAACGCGCCCCGCCCATCAGAATCCATCATCCCGCAATTGACCCGATTTGGTTATCATTCCGGGCCCGAGGGTCACTTCGACCGTATCATCACGTCGGGTGACGCCACCCGCGCAGCGATCGCCAGCGGCGCTTACGGAAACGTCCTGCTGCATATCGGCCCAGAGCGGGACATGCCGCTCCTGGAGGGGCTGGAGATTGAACGCGCCTCCATTCACGACAGCCAGTTCGCCCTGTGCACAGGGTTATTTGACGATGAACGCGAAACGCCGGTGGATTACAACGATCTGCTGCGTGAACTCCTGGCGCGCAAACTGCCCATGTTATGCGCCAATCCCGATAATGTCGTCATGCGGGGCGGCAAAATGATTTACTGCGCCGGAGCCGTGGCGCGCGCCTATGCGGCGATGGGCGGCGCGGTGACGTTTTTCGGAAAACCCTATCCGGGCGTGTACCGCCTTTGCCTGGATGCGCTGGGGGAGATGCTCGGCCGGGCCGCACGGCCCGAGCGCGTGCTCGCCATTGGCGACGCCCTCTCGACGGATATCGCGGGAGGCCAGGCCGTCAATATGCCAACATTACTGGTAAGTGGCGGCATTCATCAGGAAGAGCTGGCGCTTGGAGAAACCGGGGTCAATCTGCCCGCTCTGAAAGAGGCCTGTGTGAAGGCGGATGTCGCGCCGCCCAGCGCCGTCATTCCCAGATGTATCTGGTAGCTTTCGCGCAGCGCCATTAAGTGAAAAGCGCGTCTATATCACTCTGGCTGGGCTTCTCATCGCCAGCAACGGCTGACGTCACGGGCGAGGACATTGCCAGCGGCTTCGCATCCGCTGCAAGCTTCATCCTGCCCTTATCCCCTGTTCTTCCAGTCGTCCCCTGCATCATGACGGAACCTGCGTCATCCGGAGCGGAATCCGTATGGCCATGACCATGAAACAGTTCATCTATCTGGTCCTGATCCTTGGCCTCTCCCTTTAGCTGTGGTCCGTTCAGCATCAATTTGCGCTTGCGCTCGGCAGCCAGGAGTTCGTCCGCATCCTCTATGTCATCCACAGCAGACGGAGCCGTCCCATCCATGCTTTCCACGAGTTGCGCGACCTTGTGCAGACGTTTTTCGATATAGGTAAAGGATTCGATCACCTTGCTGATGCGCTGGCCGGTAATGTCCTGAAATGAGCACGCCTCGAAAATGCGCATGATGGCGTCATTGACCAGCGCCTGATAGGATTCGGCGTCACTTGCGTCCGCCGACATGATTTCTTCCGAAGCCTGCATGATGGTGTTGGTCGCTTCTTCGGTTGATTCGACGATCGCCTCCAGCTCCTGCCCGGCGCGGGGAATATGTTCCGATTCCGCAGGCTGCAGGGCGGCAATGTCCCTGCGCGCCCGCTCCATGTATTTTGAAAGCTCGGAGAATTCGTTGTAGATGGTCGTGTCTATGGAGCCGAAATAGGCCTGCATGGTCGATATCAGAATACCGGTAACGGACGCCACATCCACGAGAGAAATGCTCCGTTCATCGCGGCTGCGCAGCAGACTTGTCAGTTCATCGATTTTTCTCGGCAATTCGGCGGTATTCAGCGCCATGACTTTTTCCTGTTTCTATTAAAGGCTGATTCAAATCGAAGCGGCGTATATTCAGGTTTTCCGCATGCCGGAACAGAAGACAGGCTCTGGCTAGAATTCTCCCAGCACAGAGACCATTTTCCCCTTCAGCGTCGCCGCATTGAAGGGCTTGACGATATAATTGTTCACGCCGGCCTTTTTCGCCGCCACGACATTTTCAGTCTTGGATTCCGCTGTCACCATGATGAATGGCGTGCTCTTCAGCTTGTCATCAGCGCGCACTTCCTTCAGCAGCTCGAATCCGGTCATGGGCTCCATGTTCCAGTCAGAAATGACCAGACCGTATTGCTTGAGACGCATTTTCGCCAGGGCGGCGGAGCCATCCTCGGCTTCATCCACATTCTCGAAGCCAAGCTGCTTGAGCAGATT
>DMKG01000219.1:498-839 GCA_003454415.1 Alphaproteobacteria bacterium | reverse complement strand
CTTGAGCAGATTGCGGATGATCCGGATCATAGTCTTGTAATCATCAACGACAAGAACATGCATGGATAAATCGACAGCCATGTGAATACCTCGGTAAGGAAACGTTGATCACCCAGGTCCGGGTCTGAAACCTTAAAATTCCCGGCCCCCCATTGCGCAGCACAATAGAAATGCTTGTTGAAGAAAATGTTAATCAGGAATGGCCGCCCGCATATTTATGTCCGGCAAGCCTGCACTTGAGGAAAAAGCCATGCTTGTGTAAAGCTTTGTGCGCCGTTATTTTTTAATCAGGAAAAAATGCTCCTCGTACGAGATATTCAGGAATTGCCATCCCATTGCCG
>DMKG01000219.1:0-227 GCA_003454415.1 Alphaproteobacteria bacterium | reverse complement strand
GGCGCTGTCGTCGCAATCGGCAATTTTGATGGGGTGCATCTGGGACACAGGGCCGTGCTGGCGCAGGCGGGCGCGCTGGCCCGCGGCAAGGGCTGCCCCGTTGGGGCCCTGGTGTTCGAACCCCATCCAAGGGAATTCCTGAATCCCGGCCTTCCGCGCTTCCGGCTTACGCCTTTGCGGGACAAGGCGCGGCTGTTGCAATCCCTTGGCCTGGACCTGCTCTATGT
>DMKG01000130.1 GCA_003454415.1 Alphaproteobacteria bacterium | reverse complement strand
CAACTTCGATATCCGCAAGAACCTGCTCAAATTCGACAATGTGATGAACGATCAGCGCAAGGTCGTGTTCGAACAGCGCATCGACATGATGCGCTCGGAGGATCTGTCGTCGGATATCGCCGCGATGCGCACGCAGACCTGCGACGATCTGGTCGCTCAGTATATTCCTGAAAAAGCCTATCCCGAGCAATGGGATATCGCCGGACTGGCGGAGGATTGCCTGAAATATCTGGGGATCAGTCCGCCCCTCGCGGAATGGGCGGCGGAGGAAGGCATTGCGGAGGCGGAAATCCGCGAACGGATACGTGAGCATGCGGATCGCCATATGGCGCAGCGCACCGCCGACATCGGTCCCGATATCATGCGCCAGATCGAAAAATCCGTGCTGCTGCAGATCATCGATCAGCACTGGCGCGAGCACCTGCTGCATCTGGAGCATTTGCGCCAGGCCGTCGGCCTGCGTGGTTACGCGCAGCGCGATCCCCTGCGGGAATATCAGTCCGAATCCTTCACCCTGTTCGAGAATATGCTGACCAAGCTGCGTCAGGATGTGTGCCTGCACCTGGCTCACCTACAGGTGGCGAAACAGCCGCCGCCCCTGCCAGACATGCCGCAGGAAATGCATGAGGAGCACCTCGATCCCACGACAGGCGAAAACGAAGCGGGAGAGGCCGCCGTCACCGCCCCCGCTATCAAGACGCCCCGCAATGCGCCCTGCCACTGCGGGTCCGGAAAGAAATACAAACACTGCCATGGAAGGCTGAATTAAGCCAATCAGGAGCAGGACCGCCCCGCTACGCCAGCTTGCGCTTCAACCGCATTCCGAAATGGGTTAGCCTTGTTCCAAACACAACAGGGAGCAAGCCCATGTCTGCGCCGCAAGCTTTCAGCATCGATATTCCCCAATCCCGCCTTGACCGCATTCGCGCCCGCGTTGCGGAGTATGAATGGCATGAGATGCCGGAAAATGGCGGCTGGGAATTCGGCGCGAACCTTGATTACATGAAGGAACTGTGCGCCTACTGGCTGAACGCCTATGACTGGCGCAAATGGGAGCGCGAACTGAACCGATTTCCTCAGTATACGGTGGATATCGAGGGGCAGACCATCCATTACATTATTGAGAAGGGGTCGGGCGCCAATCCCAGGCCGCTGATCATATCCCATGGCTGGCCGGGCTCCGTGTTCGAATTTCTGCACGTGATCGAACCGCTCGCCCATCCTGAACGGTTCGGCGGCGATGAAAAAGACGCCTTCGACGTGATTGTCCCCTCACTGCCGGGCTATGGGTTTTCCGGAAAACCCAGACGCCCCATTGGGCCGCGAAAGATCGCGAAATCTTTCGACCGCCTGATGAGCGGCGTTCTGGGCTACAAAAACTATATCGCGCAGGGTGGAGACTGGGGCAGCATCATTTCCGGCTGGATGGGGTATGATTATGGCGCGCCTAAAGGCGCCTGCGCCGCCGTGCATCTGAACATGTATGGTTTGCGTTCCGTGGATGCGGCGCCGAAGACGCCGGAGGAAATCGCGTTCGCCCAGAATTACGCGGTGATCGAGGCCCGGGAAATGGGCTATTTCCGCGAGCAATCCACAAAACCGCAGACCCTCAGCTATGGCATGATGGACAGCCCTGTCGGGGCCTGCGCCTGGATCGTGGAAAAATTCCATGGCTGGTCCGATCTGAAAGACGGCCGGCTGGAGTCCGTCTACAGCAAGGACCAGCTCCTCACCAATGTGATGATCTATCTGGTCACGGGCACCTTCAACACCGCGACCTGGCTCTATCGCGGCCTGTTCGACGATGGAGATTTCATGCTGGGCAAGGGCGAGCGGGTGAAGGTTCCGGTTGGGGTCGCGAATTTTCCCAAGGATCTGCTGCCTTGGCCGCCGCGCAGTATGGCGGAAAAAACCTACGCCATCGCCCAGTGGTCGGATATAGGGGAAGGCGGCCATTTCGCCGCGATGGAAAAACCCGATAAATTCATCGCAGATATCCGCGCTTTCGCCGGCGGCCTGCGATAGACCATCGCAGACCGCCGCACGCCCTCGCTATTGCGCGACCAGGCCGCCATCCACCACCATGGAATGGCCGGTGACGAAAGAGGCGTGATCAGAGCACAGCCATACCGCAGCTTCCCCAATTTCCGCCGGCTTGCCCAGCCGGCCAACAGGTTCGGTCTGGGTCAGCGCCGCCACCATTTCCGGATTGCTGCCCCCCAGACGGCCGACCATGGGCGTGTCGATGACGCCGGGGCAAACGCAGTTCACCCGTATATTGGCCTTGGCGTATTCCAGCGCCGCCGTTTTGGTCAGCCCGATCACCCCGTGTTTGGAGGCGACATAAGCGCCGAGGCCGGGAAAGCCCACAAGGCCGGCCACGGAGGCGGTGTTGACGATGGCCCCGCCGCCGCCTTTCAGCATCGCCTGAATCTGGTATTTCATGCACAGATAGACGCCTTTCAGATTGACCGCGATGATCTTGTCGAATTCATTGGCGGGCATCTCGGCGGAAGACCCCTGCTTGCCTTCGATACCGGCATTGTTGAACGCCGCGTCCAGCCGGCCATGGGCGCTGATGGCGCGGTCGATCAGGGTTTTGACATCGGTCTCAACCGTCATGTCGGCCTTGACGAACAGGCCCTGCTGGCCAACCTTGTTGATCATCGACAGGGTTTCCTCGCCGCCCTTCTCATTGACATCGGCAATGACGACGCGCGCTCCTTCGCGGGCGAATATCTGCGAGGTTGCGCGGCCGATCCCGCTGGCGGCTCCTGTGATGATCACGACTTTACCGTCCATAATTCCGCTCATGTCATTTCTCCTGTCAGATGGTTAAACCTATTCCGCGGCGCGTGAGGATGAAGGAATGGGCTCCGAGGCCAGCACGCCCGCCATTTCCAGCGCTCTGATCCTGTCGCCGCCGAAGCCCAGATATTCGCCCAGCACCTCTGCGTTATGTTCGCCAAGAAAGGGCGCCGTCAGATCCAGATGCCCGGGAAACGCGGAAAAGCGCAGGGGCATGCCCGGGGCCTGAAAGCGGCCAAGCGCCCGGTCCTCGATCCAGCGCACGGTTTCACGCTCGATCAGATGCGGGTGCTGGCACGCCTGCTCCACGGAAAGGATCGGGGCGACGGGAATATGGTTTTCCTCCAAAATACGAATCGCCGTAGCGTCGCATTCCTGCGCCTGCAGCCAGGCTTCGATGATGGCGATCAGTTCCTTCTGATTTTCGGCGCGGCTGGCGTTATCGTGGAATTTCGGGTGATCGACAAGATCCTGCCGCCCCAGCACTTCCTTGCAGAAACGCGGCCACATATCCAGAAGGGGCAGTATGAGCAACGGCATTTCCTTTCCCTGGAATATGCCCGCAGGGGCGACCGCATAATGATGCGAACCCGAACGGTTGGGCTTGACCGCGCCCTTGCTGCACGACCAAAGCTGCACATTCACTTCATGGTGATGGAAATAACTGTCCAGCAGGGAGATATCGACATATTGCCCGCCGCCGCCGCGTTCGCGGTGGAGCAGCGCAAAGCCGATCGCCGCCGCCGCATGCACCCCAGTCCCCACATCGCCCAGCGCGACTTGCGGGAAGGCGGGCGCTTTGTCCGGATCGCCGATCATGCTGGTGACGCCGGAATAAGCCTGGCCGATATTGTCGAAACCTGGCAGATGCGCGAGCGGGCCGGTCTGTCCAAAGGCGGAAATCGAACACATGATGATCTGGGGGTTGATCGAGCTGACCACATCCCATCCAAGACCTATGCGGCCAATCACTCCGGGCGCGAAATTTTCAATAAACACGTCGCATTTGGGGATCAGCCCTTTCAGGATCTCCAGCCCTTCGGGTGTTTTCGGATTCAGACAGAGCGCTTTTTTGCCGCGATTCTGCTGCACGTAATAAGCGCTGCGTCCGTTCTCGAGGAAGGGAAATTTCCGGCTGGGGTCGCCGCCGGGAAATTCCACCTTGATCACCTCCGCGCCCATTTCCGCCAGAATCCGGGTCGCCGCCGGACCCGCCAGAAACTGGGTCATGTCAAGAACGCGAAAGCCCTGCAAAATATGCGGCATGATCGCCCCCCTGTCTTGCGGTCATTAAAGCAGACCGCTTAACGGGGAAGACTGACAGGCTGAGGTGGTCTCGTCAACCCGAAGATGGAACGCCTGTCAGACGTGATCCACGGGCGTCCGGAGCAAAACCGCGCGCGCCTGTTCGCAATCGGCTGTGATTTGCGTCTGTAAACTTTCCAGCCCGTTGAATTTTCTTTCAGGGCGCAGAAACTCGATAAACATCACCCGCAGCAAACGGCCATAGAGATCGCCAGAGTAATCGAACAGATTGACCTCCAGAATGGGTTCCTGCTTGTTGAAGGTAGGGCGCATGCCGATATTGGCGACGCCGTCATAAATTTCTGTTCCAGATTCATTGGCAAGCATGGCGCGCACCGCGTAAACGCCGTGTTTGGGCTCTAGGCATTCATCGAGCGCCAGATTTGCAGTTGGAAAGCCGATGGTCCGGCCGCGCTGATCGCCTTTGACCACATGCCCTTCGATGCTCCACCAATGTCCCAGCAGTTCCGCTGCGCGCCTTGGCCGCCCTTCGATCAGATGCTCGCGGATGAGCGAGGAGGAATAGGGTTCGCCGGATGGGGTGGTTTTCACCGCCGCGATCACGGTTACGTCAAACCCCGCCTCTTTTCCCATCCGCTGCAGCAAGGCGGCGTCACCCGTCCGTCCCTTGCCGAAATGGAAGTCATATCCCACGACGATATGGGTTACCCCCAATCCTTCCACCAGGATGCGCGTGACGAAGTCTTCCGCCGGACGGGAGGCGAAGAACGCGTCAAAACGCTGCACATAGAGCAGGTCCAGGCCAAGGGATTGCAACAGCCGCGCCTTGTCCCGCAAGGGCGTAAGCCGGAAGCGCGGTCGCAATCGGCAATTTTG